>CAZFBB010000036.1:0-21683 GCA_964517235.1 uncultured Fusobacteriaceae bacterium | reverse complement strand
GTACATCTAAATAAAAAAACAAATAAAACCTTTTTTAAGAAAATTTTATTTGTCTTCAGTCTCAAAGTTGCTTTAGCAACTTTTATTTTATCTTAAACCCATCTTTTAATGAACAAATTTTATTAAAGACAAGTTTATCATCATTTGTATCTTTATCAACTATGAAATATCCAGTTCTCATAAATTGAAATCTATCGCCTAATTTTGCTTCTTTAAAAGAAGGTTCCAAAATAGCTTTTTTATTTATAATTAATGAATCTTGATTTATATTGTCTAAGAAAGTTTTACCTTCCCCTTCACCTGCTTCTGGATCTTCCTCTAAAAATAATTTGTCGTATAATCTAAGTTCAGTATTTAAACCATGAGATTCACTTACCCAATGTATTGTACCTTTAACTTTTCTATGTGGAACCCATCCACCTCTAGTGTCTGGTATGTATTCACAGTTTAATTGGATAACTTTTCCATAGTTATCTTTAACTACTTCATTACATATAATATGATATGCATGCTGTAGTCTCACTTCTCCTCCGAGAGTCAATCTTTTAAAACCTTTTATAGGTTCCTCCATAAAATCTTCTCTTTCAATGTACAAAACTTTGGAAAATGGCATTTGTCTTTTACCCATTTCTTCTTTTTTAGGGTGATTTTTTGCATCAAACCACTCAATTTGCTCTTCTGGATAGTTAGTAATAACAACTTTTAGAGGGTCAATAACAGCCATTCTCACTTCTACTTCATTTGAATTTTGTAGGTCCTGCCTAATAAAGTGTTCTAAAAATGCAAAGTCAACAGTACCATTACTTTTTGCTAGTCCAACTTCTTCACAGAATTCTTTTATTGCTTCAGGACTATATCCTCTTCTTCTCATACCAGAAATCGTAGCAAGCCTAGGGTCATCCCATCCATCTACTATATTTTCATCTATAAGTTTTTTAAGTTTTCTTTTACTAGTCATTAAATAACTAACAGATAACCTAGCAAATTCAATTTGTCTTGGGTGATGTTCTTGTGGAAATTGATCTAAGAACCAGTTATATAGTGGTCTATGATCTTCGAATTCTAATGAACATAATGAATGTGTTATTCCTTCAAGTGAATCCTCCCAACCATGAGCCCAATCATACATAGGATAAACACACCATTTATCACCAGTTCTATGATGATGTGCTTTTTGTATTCTGTATATTACAGGATCTCTCATATTCATATTTGGAGAAGACATATCAATCTTAGCTCTTAAAACTTTTGATCCTTCTTCAAATTCTCCTTTAGTCATTCTTTCAAATAAATCTAAGTTTTCTTCGATACTTCTATCCCTATATGGACTATTTTTCCCACTTTCAGTTAAAGTACCTCTATATTCTCTCATTTCTTCTGTTGTTAGCTCACAAACAAAAGCTTTACCTTGTTCAATTAATTCTATTGCTTTTTGATGCATAAAATCAAAATAATCTGAAGCAAAGTGTAAGTTTTTTCCCCAATCATACCCTAACCATTTTACATCTTCCATAATAGAATCTACATATTCTTGTTCTTCCTTTGTAGGATTAGTATCATCAAATCTAAGGTGATATGTTCCCTTATATCTTTCAGCAAAACCATAACTTACAGTAATTGCTTTTGCATGTCCAATATGTAAATATCCATTTGGCTCAGGTGGAAATCTTGTAACAATAGATTTACCTGGATTTTCATTTATATAATCTTCTATAATCTTACTAAGAAAGTTAGATTTATATTCTTTTGTCATACTCATAGGCTCCTCCATAAAAAAATTATTATCTGCCTACAATTATAACAAATTATTTATGTATATCCAATAAAAATCTTTCATTCAAAGGAAAAAAACATAGTAAAAAATTATGTGCCTAAAAGATAACTTAATCTTTTGTCCAAATTACTCAATTTTACAATAAAATAACTTATTAAATATACTAAAAATATGTTCAGAGTAATGTAAATAAATGGATTAGTAAAATCACTTAAAAAACTTTTTAATTTGGCTAAAATAATTAAATGTATAAAATAGACCCCCATTGCAGATTGACCAAAAGATTTTAGTAATATTTTATTAGTATCTTTTACCTTTGAAAAATCCATCTTTTTAACTAAGAGGTAGATGGAAATAGAAGAAATAAAAGTTGAAAAAGTTGAATAATTATTCATATGTAAATTTGTACTTCCAAGTATATTTTCTAAAACTAATAAAAAGAAGAAGGAAAAAAGTATAAAAGTAACTAATTTTTTACTTGTAATCTTTACTTCAAAATTTTCTAAGTAATAACCAAGTATAAAATACCCTGTGTAATTAAGCATAATAGGTATATTAAAAAAAGCGATTTGAATCTCTCGATTACTTAATTGTTTATAGGTAATTTGAAATGTTGTATAAAATATATTTACAATTAACCATAAAAATAACAGATATTCCACTTCTTTTTTATCTGATTTATCTAGCATCTTCCCTATAAAGGGAGAAACTGTATATATAGCCAATATTACATAGATAAAACCAAGATGAGAAAAACTAGTTCCCTCTAAAATTGTAATAAAACTTACTTTTAAAAAATCTATTAAATTAAAATTTTTATTGTATTCTATATAAAATTCAAAAAAATTGTAGATAATTGACCATGTAATAAGTGGTATCAATAATTTAACAACTCTATATTTTATTATTTTTAGTTTTTTTTCATTACTTCTACCAAAAACTAATGCTCCTGTAATCATAAAAAAAATTGGTATTGAGAAACGTAAAAATAAAATGAGAACATTAGTAAAAATCTTTCCACTACTTTCAATAGAATTATTTATATATTCTTTCAAAACGTCTGATGCAATAATAGTAACTATTCCTATAATTCTCAATATATCAATATGTACTAATCTTTTTTTCATATATCCCCCTTAAACTATCCCTGCTTTTCCAATTCTTTTAGGACTACCCCATTTTTTTTTGCCCCAAAAGTATTCTAAAGTGCCTCCTAAAACAAAAATGTTTCCTAATTGTCTATAGATAAATATATCTAATGGTAAAAATAAAAGTATAGATAAAAAATCTCTTTTTTCATATTCAAAACCACATTTATACCCTTTATAAATGGCTATTATATTTTGGGTAAAAGTTATAAAAAATGCTATTAATAAAGTTTTGATTAAAAAGACAAAAGAAAATCTTCCAATTAAAATTTGATAAAAAAAGATAAAATTAAATACGGAACTTAAAGAGCCAATAAATAAACTATCAAGTAAAAAAAAGAGTGAAACAGGCAATTTAAAATTATTTAAAAACCCATCCCAATAAAGAACTAAACAATCAACAAAAGCTTTCTGCCATCTAAACCTCTGAACAAAAAGACTTTTAAAATCTTGAGGACACTCAGTATAACATGCAACTTCTGGTTTATAGATAATTTTTCCTTTTTTAAACTTTTTCTTTATTAAATTTTGTATTTTTAAAGTAATATCAATATCTTCACCAACAGTGTTTCTGTATCCATTTATATCAAATAAAATATCTTTTTTAAAAGCACCAAAAGCGCCTGCAATTACCAATATTCCTCCTAATTTTGACTGGGTAAACTTTCTAACATAAAAGGAATTAAGGTATTGTAAAATCTGAAATTTTATCATGTTAGGCAACTTTGAAAACTTTCCTTTTACTTCACCATCCTTTACTTCTACTCCTTGACTAATATGTACAGTACCTCCAATAGCTAAAATATTTCTATCTTCAAAAGCTTCATTAAGATAATGAAGTGAATCTTTTTTAATCATACTATCAGCATCAATGGTAACAATATAATCTTTTGAGCTATAATTAATACCACAATTAAGTGCATCAGCTTTTCCGCCATTTTCTTTATCAATAACTATTATATTTTTATAATTTTTTGACTTATAAATTTTTATAATTTTTTTATGTTTTAATCTTTCATTGCTTAAAATTTTTTTTTCTTCTAAATCTAAAAAACCCTTTAATAAATTTAAGGTATTATCTCTTGAACCATCATTAATAATAATTGTTTCATAATTTTCATATGATATTAGCTTATTTGCTAAGATACAATTTTTGATAGTTAATTCTTCATTGTATGCAGGAACTAAAATACTTATGCCCTTTTCCTTCTTTAAAAATTCCACTTTTTTTTCTGGTTTTAAAAATAGTGCAGAAATAAAAATATACACTATTTGAAAAAGCAAAAATAATACAAAACTTACTAGTATAATCTCTCTCATCTTTTCCCCTTTCGAATTTAATCTCATTATAGAACGTTTAGTTCGCTTGCATTAAAAAGCTTAGCACCGAAACAAAACACTCTTTAGAAAATATACATTGATATGTAAAAAAAAGCAAATTTAAATTTTCAAATATTACAATTCATTATTTATATGATAAAATAATACCAAAATACTACAAAAAAATCATTTGCATTGTTTTGATTATTTTGACATTAGACGAATTTTGTTATTTAAAATTTCTATAAATTTCTATATAAATTTTAAATAAAAGAAATATAATATTTATATTAAAAATTAAAATAATTTTTAATTGATAAAAAGAAATGTTTTCATAATAAACTTACAATCTCTCCTTCTCTTATATTTCTTGTATTATCAAATTTATCGAGAGTTTTTCATAAAAAGGTTAAAAAAAGGAAAAAAATTAATAAAATTATAATAAAAAAACTGACAATAAAGTCAGCTTTTTAAGGTTAATTTAGTAAAATAGACTCTTTAACGTTGATATTTTAATAAAATTAATTAGGGTATGTTTTTTATGGGAATATTAACTAGTCTAAATTGTTAAATTAACTATCTTAATATATAATGAGAAATTTTACTTATTCTTCTATCTCTTTTTTAAAAGATTTTATAAAAACTTTTAATTCTTTAAATATATCTAAAATCAAGCTGGCTAAAATACTGAAAAGTATATAACTAATAAATAATGAAATTATTATATTAATTAAACTAGTTGATAAGTTATTAAAACTATTAACTAGGAAGTTTTGAGTAGAAGAGAGATTTACTCCAATTATTTTAGATATATCTCCAAAAAAAAATTTTATTAATATATTTCCCAAGATTATTATTCCTATAATTTTAATTATGTTATATTTTTTCATTACTACCTCCTCTATTTGAAAATATTATACTTTAAAATTTTTTATTCTAATATAAATTTTTACTCAGATACAAAATATTATTGTAAGTTGCAATCTATTTAATATAAATTGCAAAAAAAATAAATTTGTTAACTTTGTAAATTAGAAGATGCAACTTATAGTTGACAAAATAGTAAGGAGAAGAATCTATATTTTTTTGAAAAATATGTTATAGTAGTAATTGAGGTGATGAAATGTTATTTAAAGACAAATTAAAATTATTAAGAAAAGAAAAAAGAATATCTCAAGAAGAGTTGGCTTTGGAAATAGGAGTTTCAAGACAAGCTATATCAAAATGGGAAAAAGGTAGTAGTCAAGCTGATATAGAAAAATTAATACTTTTAAGTAAATTTTTTGGTGTAACATTAGATTATTTAGCAATAGATAAAAAGGAGTATGATAATATTAAAAAAGAAAAAATAACTTATAAAGAGGAAGAATTAATTGAGTTTTTAATAGAGGCTAAAAAGAACACATATGCAGCTAGTTGTGGGAAGATAAATTCGACTAGATTAGATTCCCATGATTTAAAATATAAAAGGGATGGCTTAATCTATTTGGACAGTTATCTTGGAAGTGAAGAATTTGGAGGACAAGAAGCTGTGTGGAAAGATGGTATAGCAATATGGTTTATGAATTATAGTGGAAGAGTTCTTCACAAAACTTTTTCTGGTAGTTTTTTAAAGGAAGCATTAAAAAAAGTAACAAAAAATCTACCATTTAGAGGTCCAAGATTTTACCAAAATGGAGACTATTCCTATCATTTTTCTGTTGAAGGTTCAATAAATTGGTTTGATGGTAAAGAAGAAATTATATATAAAGGAAATAAAGTTTATGAAGGGAGGGTACATGGTGGTAAAATAAAATAAAGTGGTTTACGAAATTAACAATAAACCACTAAAAATATAAGATTGGAAAAGACCATATGAGGTATTTTGGAGTGAAACATATAATTATTACATTTAATTTGACAATGTAGGCTATAAAAAATCTTAAAGAGATTTTATAGAGGTTAACCTAAAAGATAAAAAGAAACAAAAGATTTTGAAAAAAACATCATTATTTTTCTTTTAATTTTTGTTCAATCAGTGAAATTCCTAGTTACTACCTTTCATTCTTCAATGAAATTAACTTTATTGTTCATTAAGTTATTTTTAAAAGCTGAAAGATGATTTTTACTCGCTTTTAGTAAATTACTATAAGTAAGATTTTCACGTTTGGAACCTTCTAATAAAAGTCTTTCCAAATCTATTATATCTAATTCCTCTATCTTTACGCCTACTTCAAATGCCATATTTATATTTTCTTTTCCTAATTTGACTAATTTTTCCTTTAGTTTACTCAAATTATCAAAGGTAAATTGATTATATTTAAGAGGATAAATATTAATATCTAAATCATTAGCTAATGTTAAAATAGCTTCCATGTGTTCTTCTTCACTTCTACTAATATTTTCAAAAACTTTTTTGTTATAAATATTGTCCATTTCTGTATAAATTTCATAAGCTAATTTTTCTTCTTGATAAATATAGTTAATCCTTTCTTCCAAGCTATTTCCTATTAGATTCAAGGAAATAAGTAAAATTAATAAATATTTCATTGTAATCACCTCTTTCTAATAATAAGATACACTATAAATATGTCCATTTCATGTCAAAAGCTCTTATTTCCTTTATTTTAAATTTTATCTTTATAACTCTATACTTAATAGGTTAAAATTCAAAATTCAACCTCTCATTTTTTAAAATATTGATTTATTATACTTATCTTTTATTAATAAGTATATTTTTATAAATCATTATTAAAATAAAAATTTTATTTAATTAAAAGAAAAAATAAAATTTAGACTAATGCCGACTATTCTAATATATGCTTTATTTAATAAAAATTGATATTTTAATTATATAAATAAAAAAGTATAATTTTTAAAAATTAAATTTAATTATTAAAAATAAAATTTAGTATAATTAATAGTTTGATAATTTCAAAATAGAAAAGTGTATTAATGTTTTTATAAGAGTATAATAAAAATAGAGAAATAAATAATACTTTTAATATATAAGGAGGTTTTTTATGAAGAAAATTTTACTCCTATTTATAATTATCACTTTTAATATATTTTCTGAAGAAAGAGCAATTAAGTTTGAAGATTATAGTAAAGATGATAGAGTTGCTTTAGTTATAGGTAATAGCGATTATTTATACAATCCCTTGAAAAATCCTGCAAATGATGCTTTGGATATGGCTAAAGAACTAGAAAAGTTAAATTTTGATGTTACATTAAAGATAGATGTAAGTAAAAAAGAGATGGCATTAGCAATAAAAGATTTTGGGAAAAAAATAAAAAATGGTGGAGTTGCTTTATTTTATTTTGCAGGCCATGGTGTACAGATAGAAGGAATAAATTATTTAATTCCTGTAAATGCAAGTATATCAAATGAATTAGATGTGGAATTTGAGGGGATAGAAGCTAGAAGGGTATTATCAGAGATGGAAGTTGCAGGAAATAAGATGAATATTATTATACTAGATTCATGTAGGAACAACCCCTTTGAAAGTGCAAGTAGAAGTGGAAATTTTGGTTTGGCAAGAATGGATGCTCCACAAGGTAGTATGTTAGTTTATTCAACAAGTCCGGGGAAAACAGCCCTTGATGGTGGTGAAGAAAGAAATGGTATATTTACAGGTGCATTACTACTTGAACTTAGAGAAAATCCTACATCAAATTTAAATGAATTACTTATTAAAGTAAGAAATAGAGTAATTGATAAAACAAATGGGGAGCAAATTCCCTGGGAGAGTTCTTCATTAACTGGTCAATTCTTCTTTGAGTCAAAGATAATACAAAGTCAAAAGGGAAAAGAAGAAAGTTCCATTACATTTGAACAATATAAAGATATTGAAAGTAATTTGAAGGAACTAATCAAATCAAAAGCTGAATACAGAACTTTACTGGAAAAAGAGTATGTATCTATATTGGAACTAGAAAATAGTAGTTATGTTACTAATACTGAAAAAATAGCTCTTTGGAATGATTTTGTAAAAAGATTTCCAAGTGAAAATTCTTATTTAGAAGAAGCAAAAAAAAGAATAAATCAACTAGAAATGGACAAAGATAAAGTGATAAAAGTATCAAATGATTATATATTATTTGAAGAATTTGATAACAATAATAATAATTGGTCAATAGCTTTTGAAGATACTTATACACTGGATGTATCATATGGATCCTATTATATTTATGATGCTGATAAATTTCGAAAAATTTGGAAAACCAATCTATTATACGACAATATTGATTTTGAGTTAAGTACAACTATTCGGTATCTTGGTGGTATTGATAATAACGGAATGAATATTATTTTTGCTATGGACAATGATGGTGAAAAATATTATTCTTTTGGTATTACATCAAATGGTTATTACTCAGTTTATAAATATGATGGCAGTTTAAATAGTGTAATTCCTTGGACTAAATCAAATATAATTAATTCCTATGAAAATAAATTAAGTATTATAAAGGAATTTGGACAATTGTTCTTTTATATTAATGATGTTTTCATTGATAAATTAGTTGATTTTGATTGGTTTGGTCCTAGTATTGGATATGGAATAAATCCCGGTATAGAAGTTGAAGTTGAGTATTTATACATAACCAAAAGGATAGATAATTCCTATGAAATTTTTACAGAAACATTTGATAATAATCAAAATAATTGGGTTACATATGATTTTCATAACAATTATTTGAAGGTAGAAGATAGTGGATATAAGCTATATAATTCAAGTAGTTTTCAAAAGGCATGGAGAAAAAACATATTAAACAAAAATGAATTTTATATGGTAGAAGTAAGTATGCAAAAAGAGTTTGGCCCAGATAACAAAGCAATGAACATAATATTCAATGGTGATAATGAAACCAATAGATTTTTAGCTTTTGGTATAAGTGGTGATGGACAATATCTCCTTAGTAAATATGAAGATGGATGGTATGATTTATTACCTTGGACTAGGAGTAAATATATAAATAAATTTAATTCAATTAATAACATTAAAATTATAAAATTATATGAAACTTATTATTTCTTTATAAATGGACATTATGTAGATCATATAAGTGGTGTATATGAGTGGTATGGAAATTCTGTTGGTTTTGGAATTAATAGTGAGATAAAAGGAAAGATAAATACATTTAAGATTAAAAGTTATACAAAGGAACCGATTATTTATGCTAGAGAAAGCATAGTTGCCATTGAAGATAGTTTTGAAAATAACAAAAATCAATGGAAAGAGGAAGAAGGAGATAATTATGCTTATTTCTACAATGGATATTATTACTTCTACAACCAAGATAGCTTTGATAAACAGTATCTTTATAATGGAGTTACTTTTATAGATGAAGATTTTATCTTAGAGGGAACTATAAAAAAAGGAAGGGGTAGAGATGATAATATCCTTGGTTTAGTATTTAATATTTCATTAGATGGAAGTAGTTATTATATATTTGGATATAGTAATAATGGTAGTTATGCTTTATTCCAATATGATAAAGAGTGGAATACACTTATTCCTTGGACAAATAATAATATAATAAAAGTAAGTGCCTTTAACAAATTAAAGGTAGTCAGAGAAGGAAGTAAATTAAGTTTTTATATTAATGATACTTTTGTAGATTCCTATAATAATTATATAAGTAATGGTATAGACTTTGGTTTTGGTACAGCAAGCGATATAGAACTTATAATCGATAATTTTAAACTTACAAAAATAAACAGATTTTTCTAGAAGTAAATTGGCAAATTTAAATATTTTTAGAAAATATCTATTAATTTTTTGCTTATACTAATTGTTTGAAAAGAATAAGTAAAAAAATCTTCACAATTGTAAAATACAATAAAATAGTCTCCACCATCAAGGAGACTATTTTATTATCAAATTATTTTTCTATAGTTCTAAATAAAAAATATGATTCGCTTACTTCACTACTTTCCCTTTTTTTCTTTGCAACTGCCCTTACATTATCTAAGTTTTTATTTGGATTTTCACCAAGAAGATATAAGCCTAAAGAATAATCATAATAATTTTTTGGTATAGAATCAATTATATCAGATGTAGAAGCCATAATTTGTAAAGCTTCTACTCCATAAGGTTTTGTAATTATAAATTCACCTAAACTAATCCATTTATTTATATTATCTGAATCTATATAATAAACAAATTTTCTGTTGTTTACCCCTTCGTTAAAATCAACTAAATAACTATATTTTATATCATCAAAGAAGGTATGACCTAGGAGGTAGAAGTAACAAGCTCTATTACTTTTTACTAACAATTCAAAAGAATCCTTACTTGTAAATAACAAGTCAACTTTTCCTCTAGAGCTTTGTATATCAATAAAAAAATCATTACTTACTATATAACCATCTCTTAATAATTTATCAAAGGAATTTGTAGTATCAAATTCATATTTGTTATATGCTTCTTTTTCCAGATTAAATATATATGTTTCTTTGATTTTTCCTTCTAAATCATACAATTTATAATCTACAAGCATTATATTCTCAAAAATTTCATATGTTCCCCTTAAAAAAAAGCTAGCTTTATCAAGGGAGTTTAATCTATCCTCCAATGAAGCTTCAATGTTTTTTTGAATAACTTTTCCAAAGGGACTAATAATATCACTGTTAACCATACTAGGGGGAGAAACATAAATATTATTATAATCATACATTTCAAAAACTGAATTTATTGCATCTGTCAAAAGACTATAGTTATTTTCTATATTTTTTAATTGAACTTTAAAGGAGCTAACTTCTAAAAAGTCATAATAGTCATAGTTATCCGAAATAAAACTATAAACTAATAGGTACCTATTATAATTTTCAATATTTCTAATAATTTCTTTTAGTATATTTCCCCTATTTTTACTGGTTTCATAAAGAATTTTTAATGAACTAATTTCTTTTTTCAATCTATTTAATTCTAGCTCATAAACTTCCAAACTTTCATTGGTTAAAATAGCTTCTACCATAAATCCATCTTCCAAAGTTGATACATTAAACAACACACCTAATAGTGGAAGATTAGATTTTAGATAAATATTTTTTTCCTTTTCTTCCAAGTACTTTTCATTGGTTAAAATAGCTTTATCAAAAAAAGTACTTTTTACATCTACTGATATAGTTTGACTCAAAAAAGCTAACGCATCTTTTTTTGCTTCTTCTTTTGTATTACCGTAACCAATTTGGCTTATATTTCTTGAAAATATAGAAAATATTAATATAAAATAAATTAATACACCCTTCATAATCCCTCCTTAACCCATCTCACTCATATTAATATTAGGCAAGGATAAAACTTTTCCTTTATCTTCTTAACTACTAAAAAAAAACTATCCCTATTAATTTTTCAAAAAAAAACTAAAAAAAAAGAGCACATACAGCTCTCTTTAAATTCAATAAATTTATAATTTTTTTTCTTTTAACTTTTTTTCTTTTTTAGAAATTTTATCACTTGCATAATTTTCCAATTTAATCTTTAAGATACTTCCTGAAAAGATAAGTGTTACTGTATTTGCCGCTATTAAAGGCATATCTTTAAGAAACAAACCATAAACAAGCCATAAAACTACTCCTAAAACAAACATTAAATACATCCACAAAGAAATTGATTCTGTATCCTTCGTTTTAATAGTTTTTATTGCTTGAGGTAAAAAAGATGTTGATGTGAGTACTGCTGCAATATAACCAATATATTTAACCATTAATCCTCCTTTAAAAGACAAATCATGCAATATGATTTAAATTATCCCTTGTCACTTTTCCAACTTCTATCAATTCAAACCCCAACTTAATATAGATTTCTACATTAATTTTTTTATGAGTTTCAAATATATATTATACTTTTCCTCTTTAGTTAAGGAAATAAATGTATCAAAGAAAGCTTTACCTTTATTTCTGTGCATAGTTCTCGTATACAACTCGTATACAATTAGTTTTCTAATTATACCAATATCTATATGTTTAATCAACTTTAAACTACTATTTTTAAAAAATAGTCAAATAGGTATAGCACCTTTATTTTTGTTTAAAAAAGTAATGCACACCTTTCAAGTCAATCTTTTTTTATCTTATAGAAACCTTCTACCTTCAAATAAATATCCCTTTTTATATATTAATCTTCAAAATAAAAAGTGCTAAATCCAAAATAAACTTCTACTTGTGAAAAATCATTGGATGGAAGAAGATAACTAGCTACAAAATCATGATCTACACTTAAATCGTTAAGTTTTACTTTTATTTCATCTTCTAATATATCAACTAAAATTGAGCTAATAAGGCTTTTACTTTCATCTTCTGAAAGAGATAAGGTTACGTCATTATCACTATAAGCAAACTTCAAAAAACTAATAAATTCATCTAAAGTTTTTAACTTATCATCAATAATAATACTATACTCATCAACTTCATTTTCAACTTTAAGTTGAGGATTTTTAAGAAACTTTTCTATTAGTGCCTTTTCTTTTAAATTTTGTACGTTTTCTAATAATTTCTTGCTAAGTTCCTCTCGAAATTGTAACAAGTCCACCTTAGTATCAAGAATTACTCTTTCGATTTTATCAATTTTTTCTATGTTTACTTTTGAGTCAGTAGTATTTTTTTCAATAATAGCGTTGTTTTCCTTTAAATTATCTTTGTTTATCTCCTTGTTACCACAAGCTAACAAAAATAATGATAAAATAATTAATATTTTTTTCATAAATACCTCCTATCCTTTATAATTATAGCTTTATAATTGAAATAAAACAAGACTAAAGTGGAAAGAGTTAAGAAAATAGTTAGTAAATAATCAACAATGAAAAAAGATTAGTACTGAGTCTAAAATTATCAATCTACCTTTTTAAACCTTTCTAATTTTTAAACTAAGCCTTAAAGAATTTAAATATAATATTGATTAATATTAATATGTAATAATAAGAATTTGGTTTAAAAAAAATGGATTAATATTTTACAAAATGAAATCTTTAATTAATTTTTCTTGGATACCAAAAGCAGGTTTGGGAATATTTCCCATGATAGCTACAGTTAATTTAATTTTTGGAAAGTGATAAATCCTCTGTCCCCTATGGCCAAAAGCTCCAAAACTTTTGTTATTATTAAAATAATTATTTGTAATCCAAAAATGATAACTATATCCACTATATCCCCTATTCATTTTAGTCAAAATTTTTGACAAATTCTCAAAATATTCTTTTTGAACTAGTCTTCTACCCTTGATACTTCCTCCGTTGTGTATAAATTCTCCTAATAAATTAAAATCTTTTATACTAAGATTGAGGCCATATCCGCCACAAACTTGGCCAAGTTTATTTTTCTTCCAATCTTTATTTTTATAATTTATTCCCAATGGTTTAAAAAGTTTTTCATTTGTATATTCTTCAAAATTTAATTTTGCAATACGCTCAAAAACTTCTACTAATACTTGAGAACTTCCAGAGCTATATTGGTATTTCTTCCCAACAGGCTCAAGAACTTTTCTTTCAAAAATAAATTTATAGGGATTTTGACTTTTTTCAATAATATTAACATAACCATTTTCATTATTAAAATTTGACACTTCATCCCATTCTAATCCTTCAGTCATAGTAAGTATATTTTCTAACTTTAACTTATCGGAAATATTTTCTATTTCAGTAAATATTTCTTTGATTTTCAAATTAATATTGGGAATAATACCTTCTAAAAGAGCAATTCCATAAACTAAACTAATAACAGATTTTGTAATTGAATATACAGGATGTATATCAGTGATTTTATAATTATTAAAAGTTTGAGAAAAAACATTCTCTCCCTCTTTAAATATTGCCACTGAATCTATAAATTTTTTTCTGGTATTCAAGTGTGTTATTTCATCTATTAAACCTTGTATATTCATAAATCTCCCTTTATTATTTTTTATACTTATATTTATAAATAATACTTTTACCCCTAAAAGAAAAAGGAGTAAAACTCCTAATTTATACTATTTTCTATTAGATTTTCAAGAACTTTATTTAGGGGCAATTTTTCCTCTTTAGTTCTTTTTTTCATACCCTTGCTTCTACCACCTTCTCGCCTAACCTTTCGACTAATATATCTTTGAAACATAAAACTCTCCAAGTTATAATTAGTATAGATAGTTCCATCTGGATGAACAGCTGCAAAACTTTTGTTTACAACCATAGAAGCAAGTCCATAATCATGAGTAATAACTATATCTTCTTTTGTAGTTAGACGTACTATTTCCAAATCAACAGCATCCTTGTTGGTAGATACTTTTACAACTTTAAATTTACCGTGTAATCTATGTGAATCATCTATTACCATTACCAATTCTAAACCATATTTCCCTGCGATTTTTGTGACCATATATTTTATACCCTTTGGACAAGAATCAGCATCAACTATAATTTTCATACCCTTCTCCTACAGAAATTTTTTTCATTATACCATGTTTATTATAGAGTATCAATTATATAAAAAATTTCATGTTATTTATTATAGGACTAATATAAACAATTAGAGTAGATACAGTATTTTTTATTATTAACTTTCCCAAAATGACTTTTTATCCTCCTTTTACAATTTTTTCTTGATTTATATATTTTTTTACCTTTATCAAATATAAGTTTAAATAATTAATGACATTTAAAGGAAATTTTATGAGATAAAAAAATATTTTACTGAAATATAAGTTTACATAAAAATTAATTTGTCATATTTTATTTTATCAAGTAAACTTAAATATATAGTTTTTACTTATATTATTTTACTAAAATATAAGAAATATAGGAGGGTTTATGAAAAAAGGGTATCTTGTTCTTTTAATTTTATTTTTTTTATTGGGCTGTAGTAAGAAAGAAGTTACAAATGTAGTTCCTCTACCTAAAGGAAACTTTCAAAATTTAAATAGTATTGAGGGCATCGAGTATTTTAATCTAACATTTGAACAAGGGGAAAATGTTGATTACTACACAGTCGATGATATAAGGGTTCAAAGTGGTACTACCCTTAATTTACCAAGGGGTTCTTATAGCATAAAAGCTTTTACTATTGATATGAATAATGGTACAAAAAATATTTTTCTTAAGTGGAACTCTGGTTACAGGAATAGTTCAATACCACAATATTACCTAAGTAAAGATTCTATACTTAGTGGGACTTTTATCAATACAACTTTACTAAAAATATATTCAGTAGGAACAAAGGATATACCACAAGTAGAAGTGGAAGGATATGGAACCTATGATATTAGCTCTATTGGAGGACCATTTAGTATAACTAATATGCCTACTAATACTCCATTAAAAGTAACTGTTATCACTCCAAGTGCTTACGAGTTTATCAAGTGGCATGACGGTAGTACAGATATTCAAAGAACTTTATATGCTATTCCATTTGATGAAAACATTATCTACTTTAAAAAATATATATACTGGCAATCAAATGGCATTTATGAAAGGGGAGATAGAGTATCTCATAATGGAAAGGGTTATGAAGCCATGTGGACTTCAGTCAATGAAGAACCTGGTACAAATACGCATAATGCTTGGGCAGAGATTACTCTAGGTGATGAATGGAGCTCGACAAAAGTATATTTAAAAGGCGATATAGTTACATATAATAATCGTAAATATGTTGCTTCTTGGTGGTCAAGAGGTACCCCTCCTGATTATAAACATAGTGGATTTTTAACTTTTGGTAGATAATTATATAAACAAAAAAGACTAAGCCAAAAGATAAAAAGAAGTAAAACCTATTTTTTGAGAAAGTTTTATTTGTTTACAATTTTAAAAATAATTCCTATCATAACTATTTTTAATTTCAACAAAAATTATGACTATATTAACTAGATTAAATTATCATAACCTCTTAGTTTTTATCCTTTACATGCAAAAACACATACTAAAAATA
Source organism: uncultured Fusobacteriaceae bacterium (assembly GCA_964517235.1). GTDB lineage: Bacteria > Fusobacteriota > Fusobacteriia > Fusobacteriales > Fusobacteriaceae > CAZFBB01. The sequence continues at coordinate 5,560 of CAZFBB010000036.1, read as the reverse complement.
ATAAAATTGCACTAAATTTACATAGATGATAAAATATAAGTTGAAAAGAATAAATAGAAGAAATAAATTACTTGTAAAAGATATAAATTTTTAAGTTAAGTATAAGATTAAGGAGTAAGATTTTGAAAAAAGAAGTAAAAAAAGGTCAGTTACACAGTAAAAATATCCACCAAGGTAGGTATAATTTAAGCTTACTTTCTAAAAAATTAGATGAACTAAAGATGTATATAATAAAAAATCCAAAAGGTGAAGAAACTATAGACTTTCACAATCCTAAAGGAGTCTTTACCCTTAACAAAGCATTGTTAAAGACTTATTATAATATTGATTATTACCATATTCCAAAGGGATTTTTATCTCCACCTATACCTGGTAGGGCTGATTACATCCATTATTTGGCTGAAAGGGTCAATTATCAAAACAAATTAAATGTCCTTGATATAGGAACTGGAGCAAACTGTATCTACCCAATAATTGGTATTAATAGCTATAATTGGAATTTTGTTGGAAGTGACATAGATTCTATTTCAATAGAAAATGGAAAAAAGCTAATAGAAAAAAATGTATCCTTAAAGGGAAAATTTAAAGTAAAACTACAAAATAATGAACAAAAAATATTTGAAGGAATTATAGAAAAAAATGATAGATTTTTCTTTACAATGTGCAATCCACCCTTTCATAAATCATTAAAGGAAGCAATAGATGCTAATAAAAGAAAAAATTCCAATTTATCAAAAGGAAAGAATAAAGAAGAAAACTTGAATTTTGGTGGACAAAAAAGTGAGTTGTGGTGTCAAGGTGGTGAGTTTCGTTTTTTAAAAGATATGATTATTGAAAGTAAAAAGTATAAAAAAAATGTAGTTTGGTTTACTTCTCTTGTTTCAAATAAATATAATATTAGGGGACTTAGAAAAATTTTAACTAAAATAGGAGCAAAAAAAGTAGAAGAGATAGAAATGAGCCAAGGACAAAAAATAAGTAGGATTTTACTTTGGTCTTTTGTAGAAAAGTAAATTTTGAATTCTTACAATTATTAGGTATAATTAACTTGGAGGTGTTTATGAATTATTTGGTAAGATGTGAAAAGTGTGGAAAAAAGAATAAAATTAGCAGAGAGAATATATCTAAAAAGTTAAAGTGTGGTCATTGTAACCATATATTTTTAGGAAGTAATGGAGTAGTAGAGGTAGAAGATAGTAACTATGGAGATTTTGTCAGAGAAAATAATAAAATTATAGTTTTTTATAGCAATACTTGTCCTTATTGTGTTGGAGTCAAAAATGCTATTAAAGAATTAGCAATAGAATTTCCAAATATCATTTTTGGACAGATTAATAGTAGTTATAACCAACATAGTGCCCAAAGTTTGGGAATAAGAGGCGTTCCTAGTATTTATTTATATAAAAATGGTGCAATAATTGAAACTATCCCTGGGGCAATTGATATTAGCCAATTTAAAAGCATAATAAAGAATATATATTAAATGATTTATAATAAATGTTATTAAATTAAGAGAAGGAAGTTTATCTTCCTTCTCTTAGACTATAAACAAATAAAGTTTTTTCAAAATACTATTCGATTTATCCAAAATTTTATCTGAATCTTTTAAACTTACTTTATTAAAATGGTAACGACTTTTAGTTTCTATTTCTCTTCATTTTAAAAGCTATTTAAAAGGAGATTTTTTTTGATTTAATAAATAAAAAAAATTATTTCCTTTGAGATAGGTGAACCTCATATTCCAAGACCATAGAAGTTAATAGCCACCACTTTTGAACACTTTATAACCAATTAAAAATATAAGTTTTTCTTATAGTTTATATAAATATTTTCTATTTTACTTATCTATTATTATAGTGTAGTATAGATTCAAATATAGGGGGTATTAATATGAATTGGAAAACTCATGAAAAAGTAGAAGAAGAACATAGACATATACAAGAGGCTATAGATGCTTACTTAAGGGGAGAAATAAAAGGACCAGCTGTAAAGAAAAAATCGGCACATTTTGGTATATATGAGCAAAATGACGGTAAATTTATGTGTAGAATTAGACTTACAGGTGGAGAGATTTCAACTGAAAAGTTTTTGGCAATAGGAGAAATTGTTGAAAAATATAATATAGATTATATACATATAAGTACAAGAGCAAATATACAGTTACATGGAGTTCCTGGAACAAAAGTATATGATGTAATTCGTCAATGTACCGAAAAAGGCCTACCCTTTAGAGGTGGTGGAGGAAATACTTTTAGATCCGTTTTAACAAGTGTCAATAGTGGTCTTAGCAAAGATACTGTATTTGACATATTGCCACATGCTAGAAAATTAAATGAAGTAATTTATTTTTATGATAAAGCCTTTTATTTGGGAAGAAAGTTTAAAGTGAGTTTTTCATCAAATCAAAATGATAGTGGACGTGCAAAATTACAAGATTTAGGTTTTATAGCTACCAAAAAAGATGGAAAAAGAGGATTTGAAGTTTATGCTGGTGGTGGAATGGGAAGAGGAAGTGCAACTGCAATTAAACTTATGGATTTCTTACCAGAAGATGAATACATAAGAGCAACAAAAGCTATGATAGATTTTTTTGATACTCATGGAAATAGAACAAATAGATCAAAAGCCAGACTTAGATTCTTATTAGAAGAATTAGGTAAATATGATTTTATATCAACTTTTAATAGATATTTTGAAAAAACTCCAAAAGAAGATGAAAAAATAACAAAAGTATATTACGGAAGGTACATTAATAAACTGAAAATGATTAATACTGAAAAAGTTGATGGTTATGAAAAGTTCCTTAAATATTCAACACATAGTACTAGATTTGGGAAGGATGTCAAATCAGTAGAAGTACAAATAAATCATGGTAAATTAAAAGCACATGAAATTAAACATTTGGCAAATACACTTATTGATATGAATATTCCATTTATAAGAGTAAATATAGACCAAAATATTTATATTCCATTTATTTACCAAGATAGTATTAGTTATCTCTATAAAAACCTTGTAGAAATTCCGGCAATTAAAAAAAGATATAAGCTAGAGAAAGACATGGTAAGCTGTATTGGAGCTCAAGTTTGCAAAATGGGAGTTATCAAATCTCCAATTATAGCAAGTGCTACAGGAAGAGTACTTGATGAAATCTCCAATAGATACAACCTTGAACCTAAAATTTACTGGGAACTTGTTCAAGGAATAAAATTTTCAGGCTGTCCAAGTTCTTGTAGTGGAAATGCTATTGCAAGTATTGGCTTCCACGGAATGAAACAAAAAATTGGAGAAGAATATATTGAAGGAGGTAACCTTTATCTAGGTGGCCTTTCTGGTAAAGAAAAAAATGAGTTGGCTATTTTAACCAATATATTTATTCCAACAATACACATTCCAAGGGTAGTTGGTAATATAGTAGAAGAATATATTAATAAAAAGAGAAAATCTGATACATTTATGACTTATGTTCATAGAAATAGAGAAAGACTATTAGAAAATTGTAAAGAAAATTTTGCATAATATTTAAATATTAATTATATATTAACTTAAGATTATAGACAAATAAAATTTTTTCAAAAAAGAGATTTTATTTGTTTTTTAATTTAGGTATATTTATATAAAAAATTTAGATTAACTTTGATGATTTTTTTTCAAACCCCTTTTTTACCCTTATCCTTTGAGTCAGCATCTTTTTGCAATAAAGTTAAAAAGCAAAGATTTAATTTAATAAGGTACTTCTTTACTAAATTTATATTATCTATGTCATTTTTTAATTCTTCCTAACCAATATTAGTCTTTACTTATTTCCAAATAAATTTTACATGTAGTATCCTTCTTTGATTTCTTTTGAATCACGTTGACTTTTAATTTTCTTTGTATTATATTTGTATTAGTAAAACGTTTTACTAAGGAGAGAATAATGAAGAGAGTTACTATAAAAGATGTTGCTAAAGTTGCAAATGTATCTATTTCAACTGTATCAAATGTAATTAATGGAATTAATAAATGTTCTCTTGAAAAGAGAGAAAAGGTACTTGAAGTTATGAAAGAGTTAAATTACAAACAAAACCTTGTAGCAAAGGGTTTAGTAACAAATAAATCAAATTTGATAGGCATTATCTATAAAAACATAAAAAGAAATGATTTGACTGAAATATTAGAAGGAATTGAGTTTGGATTAAAAGAATATAATGATTATGATTTTGTTATTAAAGAGTATTCAAATATTAATTTTATAAAAGAGTGGATTAATAAAAGGAACTTTGACGGTTTAATTTTTATTGGTTCATATAAAAGGGAAATAATTGAACTAATAAAAAATATAGAAAAAAATATAACTATTATTGATAATTATGAAGAAGAAGTTGGAGAAGTTTCTTATATTAATTCTAATGATACTTTAGGGGCATATTTTGGAACAGAAGAATTAATAAGAAGAGGGGAAAAAAGACCAGTTCTAATTACTAAAAAAATAAATGAAGATGAATTTTCAAATAGATTATTTTTGGGGTATATAAGTGCACTAGAAGATTATGGAATAAATTATGAAGAAGAAATGCACATAGAAATTGATAAAGATTCCTTTTTAGAAGGGCAGATAATTGCAAATAGATTAACGAATAGTAGTTTAATAAGTGATGAAGAAATCTGTGCTGGTATCTATAGAGGAATAAACAATCTTAAAATTGAAAAAAACTTTGATATAATAACATTTTCAAGTTTATATAAAAGAAAATTTTTCAGGGAAAAAATCTCTATACTTGATAAATCATTATATAAAAAAGGCAGAGAGGGAGTAGAAATTCTTCTAAAGATGATTTTTGGAGTTTATAAATGTAAGGAAAAAAACATTGATATTAATTTGGTAAAATAAAAGGGGGAAAGTTATAATGGCTAAAGTCACATTAAAAGGTGTAGAAAAAACTTATCAAAATGGATTTAAAGCATTATATGGAATTGACTTAGATATTAAAGATGGTGAATTTATGGTTTTTGTTGGACCATCAGGTTGTGCAAAATCAACTACTCTTAGGATGATAGCTGGTTTAGAAGAGATTACAGGTGGAGAAATTCATATTGGGGAAAAAATAGTAAACGATTTAGCTCCAAAAGATAGAGGAATAGCAATGGTTTTTCAAAATTATGCTCTATACCCACATATGACTGTATTTGAAAATATGGCTTTTGGGCTAAAATTGGCAAAAATGCCAAAGGATGAAATTAAAAAAAGAGTAGAAGAAGCAGCAGAAATGCTTGAATTAACTGAATTATTAGATAGAAAACCAAAAGAAATGTCTGGAGGACAAAGACAGAGGGTTGCAGTTGGAAGAGCTATTGTGAGAAACCCAGATGTATTTTTATTTGATGAACCTTTATCTAATTTGGATGCAAAACTGAGAGTGCATATGAGAGTAAAGATTACACAATTACATCAAGAATTGAAAAGACAAGGAAAAACAGCTACAATGATTTATGTAACACATGATCAAGTTGAAGCAATGACTATGGGAGATAGAATTTGTGTATTAAACTTTGGTAAAATAATGCAAGTTGATACTCC
>CAZFBB010000035.1:0-21710 GCA_964517235.1 uncultured Fusobacteriaceae bacterium | reverse complement strand
AAAGAAATGATAGTTACTTTGTAAAAATAGTCCGAATAATAGGGGGTCAATCCGAAAAAAGTATCTAAATAGTTACGATTATAAAAGTTAAAATCTCCCAAGAAAAATTTAAGATTTAAATAAAGTAAAATTAAAAATTTCTAGTTTTTACAAGCAAAAAGAACCTATATCTAAGTTCTTTCAATATTTCTTATTATTACATTTTCAAATTCTTCTATAAAATTTTTCATATCTTTTAATAAAATAGCATTTGGATTACACTTTAAAACCATACCATCAAGATACATCAAACTTTTTATAATTGGAAACATTCCCTTTTCAAAAACCATACCACTATTTACTCCCAGTTTAATTGTTTCCATCATCTTCTTAGTAAGACTCACTTGAGATACAGTACTATTTGTAAAATCTTTGTATAAGTCTAAGAATTTATCTTCAAATTTTTTATATTTTTCTCCTTTTATCTCTTTTATAGCCATTTTATTTAAATAATGAGCACACCTTATATAATCATAATCAGATAAATATTTAAAAAAATTAAATAAGCCTATGCGTAATTTATCTTCCACTTTACTTATACTTCCATTATCAACAAAGTATATCTTCCCATCTAATCCTTTTATTATATTTCCCGGATGTATATCTCCATGAAAGAGACCTTTATTAAACATATAATAACCATGTATATGAAATAACTCAAGTAATTCTTCATATTTCAATTTATTTTCTCTTAACAATTTATCAAATGTTTCTCCTTCAATTTTTTTACTTACTAAAATTTTTTCATTGCTAAGTCCTTTTATATATTGAGGAAATGCCAGTTTTTCCAAATCATACTTTTTTTCATCTTCTTTTATTTTACATAGAACTTTTGAGCCTCTTATTTCATTTTTAAAGTCTAACTCTTCCATAGTATACTCTCTAATATACTCAAGAACTCCTAAGGGATCAAAAACTTTCTCTAACTTTGGATAAAAAAACAAAATAAACTTTACAAACCCCTCAATTTTTTCTATATCCCTAATAAATTCTTCCTTATACTCTTTTTTTAAAATTTTTACAACTAATTCCCCCAATGAATTAATCCTTGCATAATGAACTTGTCCTATAGAAGCTGAAGCAAAGGGTATATAATTAAAATTATCAAAATTATTCAAAAAACCTTTTCCGTTATAACTTTCAGCTATTTCAATTGTTTCTTTATAGTCTTTATAACTACTTTGGGTAAATAATTTACTCAAATGTATACATACTCTCTCATCTAAAAAATCTATACGTAGAGCAAAGTGTTGTGATATTTTAATAGCAAGTAAGCCCATTTCTTCTATTTCTTTGAGATTAGGTAATTCTTTTCCAAATATCATTCTTATTAATCTAATAAAGGAATAGATACTCATTCTATTCTCCCTTCTAAAAAAATAAATGTCTTTACTCTTTTAATTTTCTAGAATATATTTTAATTCCTTTATTTAATATTTTTCTATTTTAATTTTTCCCTGTTTCTTTTTACTACTAAAAAAAGTTTAAACTATTAAGTCTAAACTTTTAACAAATAAAAGGAAGATTTTCACGGTGAGTTTATTTAAAATCGTGATAATTTAATTTTTAAAATAGTTAAATTATATCAATTCCAATAAATTATCATATATTATTTATCAACTTTATTATATTCAAGAGAAAAACTTTGAGGTATTAAAAAATAATTAAAACCCAATAATTTAGTAAAATCAATCACGCAAATCTTTTTAAAGCAAAGTTCTATTATATTAATTAGCAATTTATTCTGCTCTCATTTCTTCTACTTCAATAAGTATATTTTTTAATTTACTAAAGATTTAATTTCTTTTGCAATCTCATATAAATAAATTCTATTTATCAAAAAATTTTTAATACCTCTTTATTCATAGTTACATCTCTCTTTTTCTTTTATTTTCTATATGTATTGCTAAGTAAGTCAAGATTATTAATCCTCCCCATACTATTCCACAACTTAAAATCATCATAACTTTTGCATCAAATGACATTTTTGCCTCCCTTAACGTTTAACCGTCCATCTTTTATTATAAAATACAATTGCAGAAAGAAGCATTATTAACACAGTTCCCCAACCAAAAACAATATTTGAAAGAAAAACAGTTCCTTCAGCTTTTAAAAGTCCTCCAATTACTTTAATAATATTTGTTACAATAACTATTCCTAGTAGAATTGGAGTAAAATATTTTAGCAATATATCCCATAAAGCATTTACCTTAAAGTCAGAATTCTCATTTGCCTCTTTTCTCAAGTCTTTTAGTTTAAACACATAAATTACTAATAGCACTTCAACTAATCCCAATGTTGCTATTACCATACTTCCTACATATTCATCTACTATATCTAATACATAATTGAATCCTGCGTAACTTGCAAAAAAAGTACTTCCAATAAAACCTATAATAGATATAATTAAAACCATTTTTCCCCTCGTTATATCAAATTTATCAAGTGCAGCAGTAGTAAAAGCTTCTAACATTGATATACTCGATGATATCCCTGCAATAAATAAACAAAAGAAAAAAGTAAAACTTAAAATTCCTTGAAAAAAGATATTTGTAGTTATATTAGATATTGCAATGGGAAAAGCTATGAATGCAACGCCTGCACCATCACCAAAGTCAGTAAATGACACACCTGTTTTTTCTACTAAATATCCCAAAGTAGAAAAGACCAAAATTCCAGCAATCAAATCAAAACTCGAATTTGCAAAAACTGTTATAGCCGAACTATTAACTATATCTGATTTTTTTCCTATATAGGAACCATAGGCAATCATTACTCCTACTGCAAGTGTTGTTGAAAAAAATACTTGTGCATAGGCTGAAACCCATATACGTGGATTTGTTAATTCTGAAAAATTGGGTTTAAATAATGTTTCTAAGCCCCTTTCTGCTCCACTAAGTCTAAGTGCATTAATCATAAATATTACCATAAGTACCATTAACATAGGAGTGAATATTGCCGAAATTTTTTCTATTCCTCCTGAAATTCCTTTTTTTACTATTAAATAATTAATAAGCCAAACAAAAACGACTGCTACAAAAATATACAAACTTATCCCAGCAGCAAAATCAAAAGCTCCCTGAGCACTTCCAGTTATCTGCCCTATCAAAGGTCCAGGGTTTGAAATCCAATTAATACCATTAAAAGCATGTGCAAGTGAATAAAACATAAGTACTAAAACTACAGATATTATTGCAGAATAATACATCATAACGACAATTGGAATCATCACTTGTACCCAACCGACTATCTCAAACTTTTTTTTAAGAGTAGAAAAAACCTTTACAGAGCCTCCACCTATTTTTCTTCCTAATGTATACTCCAAAATCATCAAAGGAACAGCACAAGTCATAAGTGCTACAAAATAAGGTAAAATAAAAGCTCCACCACCATTTTTATAGGCTTGAAAGGGAAATCTCCACAGATTTCCTAAACCTACTGCTGCTCCTACTGCTGCAAAAATAAAACCTTTTCTACTTTTCCATTTTTCTCTCATCTAAACCTCCTTTTCATTATTCAATTGGTTCTAAACTAGCTTGAAAATGCCTTAAAACAGAAGGTTCCCATGTTATTCTGTACCCTCTCTTTATTTCATTGGCTCTTTTCTTTATATTTATCAAAGCTTCAACGACAATATCAATATGTGATTTTGTATATACTCTTCTTGGAAAAGCAAATCTTGTAAATTCAAATTCTGAACGAAGTTGCTCTTTAGTATCTGGATCGTTTCCTAACATATAAGATCCAATATCACATGTACGTATTCCTGCTTCCTTGTATAATTCTAATGCTAATACTTGACCCGGATATTCATAATAAGGAATTCCTGGGAACATTTGTGCTGCATCAACAAAAACTCCATGCCCGCCAACAGGTGCTTGATATTTAATATCAGCTTCATCCAATTTTGAAGCTAAATACTCCAGTTGTCCTATACGATATTTTAAAAACTCTTCATCAATACCTTCATAAAGACCAATAGCAAGTGTTTCCAAATCTCTTCCTGACAAACCACCATAGGTAAAGAATCCTTCATAACAAATACAATTAGCTTTTATCTTCAAAATTAGTGATTCATCATTTTCTTTTATTCCAATTAATCCACCCATATTTACAATTGCATCTTTTTTTGCTGACATAGTAAACATATCTCCATATTTAAAAATCTCTCTTACTATTTCCTTTATTGATTTATCCTTGTATTCTTCTTCTCTTTCTTTAATAAAATAAGCATTTTCTGCATAACGAGCAGCATCTATATCAAGTGGTATACCATATTTTTTACAAATCTCAGAAGTTTCTCTCAAATTTTTAAGTGATACAGGTTGACCTCCTGCTGAATTATTTGTTATTGTCATAACTACCAAACCAACATTTTCTGCTCCATGGTCATTTATTAATTTCTCCAATTTAACCACATCCATATTCCCTTTAAATGGAGCTCTTTTTGATGGATCTTTTGCTTCTTCTACTACACAATCAATTGCCCTTGCTCCACTTAACTCTACATGAGCTCTTGTTGTATCAAAAAACATGTTAGAAATAGCCACTTTCCCCTCTGTTAAGAAAATTGGAAACAAAGTTTTTTCTGCTGCTCTTCCTTGATGTACTGGCTGAATATAACTATATCCAAATATATCCTTACTTGCTTCTATTAATTTGAAGTAACTAGAACCTCCTGCATATGCCTCATCTCCCTTCATAACTCCAGCCCACTGCTCTGAACTCATTGAACCTGTTCCACTGTCAGTAAGGAGATCAATATATACATCCTCTCCAGCAAGATTAAACAAATTATACTTTGCTTTTTTTATCTTTTCTTCCCTCTCCTCCCTAGTAAGTATTTTGATTTTCTCCACCATTTTAATTCTAAATGGTTCTGCTACGTACTTGTCTTTCATCTTTACCTCCTAATTATTTACTATACTCCTATATTACTATTTTAATAAAAAAAAATCAAATTTATGATAAAAAAAACTCATTTTTTTTAAATAAAGGTTTTTTACACTATTTTTTGATAATTTTTTATTAATTTTGAAAAATATTAATTTTTTTTTATCAAAAAAGTTTTTTCACTTTATTTTTTTTACTAAAAAAGGTATAATAATCATATAAATTTAAATAATGGAGATATTAACTATGAAAATAAAAGGACTTGAAACATACATTAATTTGGTCTATTTTTTAGGTGAAGTTCTAGGACCAGATTACGAAATTGCATTACATGATGTAAGAAGGAAGAAACACTCTCTAATTGCCATTACTAATAATCATATTAGTGGAAGGCAAGTTAATTCCTCTTTGACTGATTTTGCCCTTGAACTTATTTCAAACAAAACCTACTTAGAAAACGATTATATTACTAATTATAATGGCGTTGTTAAAAACAACAATACTTTAGTTAGATCTTCAAGTTTTTTTATCAAAGATGTTGATGAATTGATTGGTATTTTATGTATTAATTTTGATAGTTCAAGATATCAAGATTTAAGCAAAAAAGTTTTATCTCTTTGTCATCCAGATAAAATTGTTGAAAAAAATTATAACTTTGAGCCTGTTTTCTCATTATCTGAAATTGATGAAACATTCTCAAATTCTATTTCAGACATGATTGATTATTTTTTACCTGTTGAATCTAAAAATAAAAAATTTTCTAAAGCTGATAGGTTAAAAATGGTTGAAATGCTTTACAAAAAAAACATATTTAAGATTAAGGGTTCCATTGAAGAAACTGCAAAAAAACTTAATTGTTCAGAAGCAACAATTTATAGATATCTCAAAAGTTTTTCCCCTACTAACAAATAAATTCTCTGTTATTAGTTGTAAAAAAAGAACTCTTTTCTCTAATAAGAAATGAGTTCTCTCTTCAAAAATGTATAATTAATTTAATAATTTTCTCAGTTTAAATCCTATTCACTTTACTATTTTAGTATCAAAATAAAATCTTGAAAAACCAATCATTTTCTCCTCTGTTAAAGCAATTTAATTAACCTTAAAAAACTATTTTTTTACTTGATTATAGTACTCTATTAAATCTTCCCTTTCAAAAGCATATACAAATTTTTCCAGTGATACCTCTCCTTCATATAAAATTATTACAAAGTGACTTTTATTCAAATCATAGTCGATTATTAATTTTACTAATTCATAATTTTCATCATTATTTAAATCATAAAAATCTATATTCCCACTTATAAATATTGCTTTTTCCTCTTCACTAAGATATTTATCTATTAATTTATCTTTAACTAAGTTAGCCATATTTTTACTATAACTTCCATACAATCCTCTATCTTCTTTTATCAAAAGATACTTTTTCAAAACTCTTCTTGCCCCTTTACTATCATCTAATTTATCATATGTCCATGCTAAATCCATATAATATTCTGTATTATATAAATTCAACTCCTCTGCTAACTTTAATACATTTATAATTTTTTCTTTTTCACTAGCCTCTATTAAATAGGAAATATATTGAAGGTAGAAGTTTCCCAATCTTTTATTATATCTTTCAAAAGAATATTCTAATACTTTGTCTATATTACATGAATTTATATACTCTAAACTTTTATTAACACCATATACACTATAGATTTCTTTTGCTTTATTCATAATAGTCTCAAAATCCTCTATTTTTTCATTATTTGTTACTTTTTCTTTGTAATCTAAAAAACTATCGTATTCATTCTCTTTAAATCCTACATTGGCTCCTTGTTCAACAAGATATCTAGCAATATCTTCATAACCAAGTCTTGACGCAATAAGCAAAGGAGTTTCTCCCTCTTTATTAACAGCTTCAATATTTGCTTTATTTTCCACAAACAACTTAATTATATTATAATAACCTTTTTCAGTAGCAATTATTAATGAATTTTTTCCTAGATTATAGTTTAATTCATTTATTAGCTGATAAAACTTAAGGGTATTTTTCTCTAGCATCATCTTTAATACTTCAAAACTTCCACTTTCACTTGCAATATATACAGCATTTCTACCTTGATAATCATCAAATTTATTATCAATCAAATCTATCAAATTTATCTGGTCAAAATAAATTTTAGCCATCTCTATCAAATTATATTCAGCTATTATATGATAAGCTGTTCTCCCCATTTTATCTACTACCAATAATTTTTCTTTAAACTTTTCATCATCTTTATTTTCTTCAATATATTTTTTTACTTCTTCTGCCTTATTTTTTCTCACTAAATTTAAAAAATCATTTTTTCTAAAATATTTTTCTACTACTTCTACTACTTGGTTACTTCCATATTTATAGGCATAATCTAATATATCATAACCTAAATTATCTGTTATATATCTATTTCTAAGGCTTTTAATCTCATTATCTAGGCAGAGCAAATCTTCTTCTTCAATTAGAAATTTAATATCTCTTAATGGATTCTCCTTTATACTGGCAATTGCAACTTTCATATAATCGTCTAATTTATAATCTTTCGCTTCTAACTCAAATACTCTATCCCCATGCCAAAATGTATAACCCCATTTTTTAAGTATTTTAACTAGATCTCCATCATTAATTAAGAATATAAATTCCCATAAACCATCTACACTACCTTCTTCATAAAAATATTTTAACTCTCTCTTTCCACTAATAGCAACGAAAGCAACATATTCATAATCTTTATATATTTCAACTTCGTAAGAAGATATGATTTTATTTTTCAAATTAATATAATCAACAAGAAAAAGGTATTTTTTTAGTAATTCAGGAGTTCTCTCAAATATTGTTCTCTCATAATTTTCTGTAACTAAATATCTTTCCCCATTTACCAAATATGCATAGATAAGTGCATACTGTCTTGCCATATGTCTATCTTCTTCATAATCAGCAATTTCACCTAGATTATAATATGCTACTGCTCTCTGATTATCTAATTCAATTACTTTTCTAAGTACATCTTTTGCTTTCTCTCTCTCTTCCAATTTCATTAGAAAAAAAGCATAATCATTTAGTATAGCTGCTAATTTTTTCTTTGAAATCCCTTCTACTTCTTCTCCTTCTACTATACCTACCACTCTGCCTTCTTCAAGAATTTCTACTGCTCTTCTAGTATCACCACTTTTATATACTTTCATTGCTTCGTTATAAATACTTGTTAAACTTCCAAACACATTAAAGCTAATTAAGAATAACAATAATAATTTTTTCATATATACCCCTTTTTAAAATTTTAATCAATTTTTTTTAATTTATTTAATAGTATCAAATTTAATTTCATATAACAAAGTAAAACTATTCAATATTAATTTTCTGAATTTACTCTTTCAATTTATATAAATTAAATTTTTAATATAAAATGTAACCTTATTAAAATATTATAAAATACACACACAGAGAGCTTAAATATTTTAATTTTTTCAAATATATCTTTATAATTTAAGATACTTTAATCTTTAAAATTAGTGTAATTTTTTACTAGATTTTTCCCATTATACTTGTGTCAAATATTTATTTGATTATTTTAAGTGGACTACTAATTTTATAAAAATCAGAAAACTCTTGGTATTCTAATTGATTTCCTACTTATTTTTTCAAATTTAAAAGCTCTATAAGTAAAAACAGGTGAGAAACTCACCTGTAAGATTCATCTTTATTTATTTAACATAGCTTTTATAAATCCAGTAAACATTGGATGTGGCCTATTTGGTCTAGTTTTGAATTCTGGATGAAATTGTCCCGCTATAAAAAATGGGTGTTGACTAGTTGGCAATTCAACAATTTCAGCTAGTCTTCCATCTGGTGAAGAACCAGAAATCACTAATCCTGCTTCTTGTATAACCTCTTTAAATTCATTATTAAATTCAAATCTATGTCTATGTCTTTCGTAAATAAGTTCCTCTCCATATAACTCTCTAGCAAGAGTTCCTTCGACTAATTTACAAGGGTATGTTCCAAGTCTCATAGTTCCACCCATATCTTCTATATCTTTTTGTTCTGGTAAAATGTCAATTACTGGATATTTTGTTTCTGGATCAAATTCTGTTGAATTTGCTCCTTCATATCCTAATATATTTCTAGCATACTCAATAACTGTAGTTTGCATTCCTAAACAAATTCCAAAGAAAGGTATCTTATTTTTTCTAGCATACTCTATAGTTTTAATCTTCCCTTCTACTGCTCTTTGTCCAAATCCACCGGGTACTAATATACCATCATACCCTTTTAAATTTTCTATATTTATATCTTCAGCTTGAATATAGTCTATATTAGCATCTGTATCAAGGTGATAACCAGCATGCTTTATACTTTCGTCAATACTTATATAAGCATCTTTTAATTCTACGTATTTTCCCACTACAGCAACTTTAATTTTTTTACTCGGATTTTTAATTCTTTTTACCATAGCAGTCCACGCAGTTAAATCTGCCTCTCTTTGCTCTAATCCAAGCTTTTTAATTGCTACATTAGCAAGACCATTTTTTTCCATTATTAATGGCACTTCATATATAGTAGAAGCATCTGGCGCTTCTACAACTGCTTCAGGATCAATGTCACAGAACAATGATAATTTTCTTTGAATATCTTCATTTATAGGGTGTTCTGTTCTACATACTAATATATCTGGTCTAATACCAATTTGCATTAATTGTTTAACTGAATGTTGTGCAGGTTTAGTTTTCAACTCTCCTGCTGCTTTTAAATATGGTAATAATGCACAATGTACATAAATTACATTTTCTCTTCCAACATCATATCTAAATTGTCTAATTGCCTCTAAAAATGGAGTTGATTCAATGTCACCAACAGTTCCACCAATTTCTGTAATAACTATATCAGAACCATTTTCTTTTCCAACTATTGATATTTTTGATTTAATTTCATTTGTAATATGCGGGATAACTTGAACTGTAGCTCCTAAGTATTCTCCCTTTCTTTCTTTATTAATTACAGATTGATATATTTTACCTGTTGTAACATTATTATATTTAGTAAGATTTTGATCAATAAATCTTTCATAATGTCCTAAATCTAAGTCTGTTTCAGCACCGTCATCTGTTATGAAAACCTCACCGTGTTGATATGGACTCATTGTTCCTGGATCGACATTTATGTATGGATCAAATTTTTGGATAGTTACACTATAACCTCTTTCCTCTAATAATCTCCCTAATGAAGCAGCAGTGATTCCCTTTCCTAATGACGATACTACTCCACCTGTTACGAAGATATACTTCCTTTGTTTCATTATTTCCTCCTATACTATTCAAAGATTTAATATTAAATAAAAATAGACAATAGCCAACACTTTAACTTTTTTCTATTTTTATCTACTTTTTTTACAAAAAAAAATAGACGAAAAAAAAAAATCCGCCTAGATAGGTTTTTTTTTTGGAGAAGACTTAAGCCTTCTCCAAAACTTTATTTAATTCACTCTGACTATTATAGTCAAAATTGATAATTTTGTCAAGATTATTTATCAGCTTTTTTATAAGCTCCTTCAGAACCAAATACATTAGTAATTTTAGTTTTGTAGTAATCTCTCATTTCAACTTTAGCTGGTCCTAAGTATTTTCTTGGATCAAACTCTGCTGGATTAGTTCCAAATACTTTTCTGATTGCAGCTGTAAACGCTAACCTTCCATCTGTATCAACGTTGATTTTCGCTACTGCTGATTTTGAAGCACCTCTTAATTGAGCATCAGGAATACCAATAGCATCTTTTAATTCTCCACCAAATTCTTTAATCATATCTACATATTTTGCAGGAACTGACGAAGACCCATGTAACACTATAGGGAATCCAGGTATTCTTTTTTCTACTTCTTCTAAAATATCTAATCTTAATTTAGGGTCATCTCCAGGTTTAAATTTATGAGCTCCATGAGAAGTTCCAATTGAAATTGCTAATGAATCTACACCTGTTCTTTTTACGAACTCTTCTACCTCATCTGGTTGAGTGAATATATGGTCTTCTGCTTCTACTTCATCTTCAATTCCTGCTAATACTCCTAATTCAGCCTCAACAGTTACATCAAATTGATGTGCATATTCTGCAGCCTCTTTAGATATAGCAATGTTTTCTTCAAATGAATGGTGAGAAGCATCGATCATTACTGATGAAAATCCATAATCGATAACGTCTTTAACTAATTCTAAACTATTTCCGTGATCTAAATGTAATGCTATTGGGATATCTGATCCTTTTGTTCTTGCTAAAGCAACTGCTGCTTGTGCCATATAAGGAACAACTTCTTTACCTATGTAGTTTCTAGCCCCTCCAGAAACTTGAAGGATTACTGGCGATCCCATCTCTGCTGCAGCTTCAACGATAGCTTGCATTTGCTCTAAATTATTAAAGTTAAATGCTGGAACTGAATATCCGTTTTCATTTGCATGTTTAAACATTTCTTTAGTGTTTGAAAGACCTAGGTCTTTATAGTTAAATTTCATTCCTTTACCCTCCTAGAATATAAATATGTTTTTATTGTAACAGATTTCCCATTTTAAATCAACCTTTTTATAAGTTTCTATACACTTTTGTTAATATCCTTTTATAAACGTCCTTAATCCCTACACGGTTTCTAAACATAATGAAAACATCAGGTACAAAAGTTATAATCTCTTCAATAATTTCTGCATAAACAAATTTGACCTTTCCTATTTTTATTTTGCTTCCAAAAATTTTGGATAAAAATACTAAATTAATAATTTTTATAAAATTTCTTACTGCGACTATTACAGCTTCTTTAGTTATATAAAAACCATAAATTTTTACAAGTACCTCTCCTTCTTGAAGTAAAAATATTTGACTTAAAGAGAGAAATAAGTAGAAGATATAAACAAACTTTGAGATTTTATTGTGTATTTTTTTTACTTTTATAATTAATAATACAAGGATACTAAGTACCAACAGATACCTAATATCCTTCATTAATAAGTTTATAAAAAAAAGTACACTACTTAGATATAACACTTGCTCCACCTAAGTATGGCCTTAACACTTCTGGAACTACTATACTTCCATCTGATTGCTGGTAATTTTCTAATATAGCAACTAGAGTTCTTCCAACTGCTAATCCCGATCCATTTAGAGTATGGATAAATTCAGATTTTTTTGAACCAGTTGGTCTATATTTTAATCCCATTCTTCTTGCTTGAAAATCTTCTGTATTAGAACAACTTGAAATTTCTCTATATTTGTTTTGAAACGGTAGCCAAACCTCAATATCATAGGTTTTAGACGCTGTAAAGCCTATATCTCCTGAACATAACTGAACTACTCTATAGGGTAATTCTAACCTTTTTAGTACTTCCTCTGCATTTAGTAACATTTTTTCGAGTTCTTCATATGATTCATGTGGTTTTGCAAGTTTTATAAGTTCTACTTTATTAAACTGGTGTTGTCTAATAAGTCCCTTTACATCTCTTCCATATGAACCAGCCTCTCTTCTAAAGCATGGTGAAAAACCGGTATAATATTTAGGCAAATCTTCCTCTTCCAATATCTCCTGTCTATGAATATTGCTTATAGATACTTCTGAAGTAGGTATTAAAAACATATCATCTGTAGTTTTATAAGCATCTTCTTCAAATTTAGGTAATTGCCCTGTACCTTCCATTATTTCCCTTTTAACTAAAGTTGGAGCCATGACCTCAGTATATCCATGCTCTGTAGTATGAAGATCCAACATAAAATTAATAAGAGCTCTCTCTAGTTTTGCACCATATCCTTTATATACAGTAAATCTAGAACCTCCTAATTTTGCTCCTCTTTCAAAATCAAGTATACCTAACTCTTCTCCTAACTCCCAATGAGGCTTAGGTTCAAAATCCATTTCTTTTATTTTTCCCCATTTTCTAATTTCAACATTATTTTCTTCATCCTTACCTATTGGTGTACTGGGATGGTAAACATTTGGTATTTCTAATTGAATACTTTTTAACTTCTCATCTATTTCAGATAATTTACCATCTAGCTCTTTTATATCTTTACTTACTTGACCCATCTCAGCAATTATATCTGATGCATCTTCTCCATTCCTTTTTCTTTTACCAACCTCAGCAGAAGCATTATTTCTTTTATGCTTTAATCCCTCTACTTTAGTCAACAATTCACTTCTTTCAGCATCTAGTTGCTCAAACTCTTCCAAAGCTCCTTCACTACCTCTATTTTTTAACATTTCTTGTAAAAATTCAATATTATTACGTATAAACTTTAAATCTAACATCTTTCCTCCTTATATATTTACATATCTCATACGTCTTATTATTACTTTTGACATATCTATATCTACCATTCTGAAATATGCATTTGGTGATATATTATCCAAAATTAAGCTAATTTTATTTCCATCTATACCATAGGAGACAACTTTCTCCTTAAGATTTCTTTCTTTAACTTTTCCTCTTTTCTCTTTTTTTTCTAAAATTTCTTTTTGATTTAATAGGGACTCAAATAAATTTTTATCTTTATTTTCTTCAAACACAATATTATATTCAATAGCACTAAAATCTTTAGTGATACTCCCTTTAGTAACCCTATCTTCTACTTGAAGTACCTTAAAGCCTTTTGGCACTTTAGCATTTAGTCTATTTAATATTTCATCACTATCCATATCTTCAACGAGATCTATATCAAATGGTTCATAATATGCTTCTTCTCCAATAGAAATAGGATTTCCAAAGGATATCTTAGGTCTCGGATTAAAACCTTTTGAATATTCAAGTTTTATATTTGTTATTTTAAATAATCTCTCTAAAAACCTAAGCAAATCTAAGTTAGAAATATATTTCATCTCTTCTAACTTTTCAAAATAAACTCTCTTTTTCATATAACTCCTATCTCTCTGTTATCTCCATAGTTTCTCTATCTATATAAAATTCAGTTTTTATCTTTTCACTTCTGTTAAGTAGTAATTCTCTACCTATTCTAACTATCACACCTGGAAAAACCTTTTGTAAAACTGTAATTTTTTTATTTCTTATTTCTGACTTTTCCCCTTCAATATTATCTCTCTTTCCTTCTAGTAGTTCATATCTATTATTAATTACTACTAGTTGTTTAAGACACTCTTCTAATTTATCTTTAAATTTATCCTTTAACAACTCTTTTTTATCAGATAAATCATTTATAATTCTCTCTAATTTAAATTTATTTTCTTCTAATAAAAGCATTTCTGTATTAATAGCACTTTCTTCTGCTATTGTATCACCAAATATAGCAATAGACAATTTAGTTGGCGTTTCATACTTCCCACCAGCAACATTTGCTTCAATTCCCTCTTGGGATATAACTTCTCCACCAATAATTATCCCTTGACCAGTAGTAACAATAACTTTCCCTTTAGCTTCTATATGACTATGGAGTATATGTTTATCTACTTCTACTACACCTTTTGTTTTTACATTCATATTTTGTATAAACTTAGCTTTTATACCTTCTTGTGCATATATATTATTATTTTGCTCTTCATTTCCTAATATTCCATTAGAAACAACAATTTGACCTGTAGAATAAAGTTTTGCATCTTCAACTAGACCTTCTACATAAATATCTCCTTCAGCTTTAACCTCAAAACCTGCTAGAACATTTCCTTTAACTATAACTACTCCAACAAAATCTATATTACCTGTGCTATAATCAACATTTCCACTAATAGTTAATATAGGCTCAACTGTTACTACCTTCCCCTTCATAACAATTTGGCCATCAATAAGACTTTTTAAGTAAATTCCATCTTCACTAACTTTAGTATTTTTTCCACTAGGAAAAGTAATATCTTTAGGATTTTTAGCTTTTATAATCTTTCCAAATATATCTACTCCATCTTCACCTTCTACAACTTCAATTTTTTTCCCTAATACCTCATCTTCCTCTACATTAGTAATAAGATCCAGTTTTTTGAAGTCAATACTTTTATTTTCTTCTACTTTGTCATCATGGTGACCTTTAAAAGTATATATAATTCTAGCATCTTGACCATGTATAGGTTCCTTACCTTTTGCTAAAATTGCCCTTTTATCATATATTTTTTCTTCAATTAATGTTTTTATTGCTTTTTTTCTAACTCCAAATACTATTCCTTTTTCTTCACAAATTTCTAGTACCTGTTCTACCGTAGCATCTCTACCTCTTACAGGTTTAGTTATCAAAATAGAAGCTTCCATATTATTTATTACTTCTACTACAACTTCTGAGTCTATATAATACTCTTTGTCATACTCTGCTATTTTAGTCTTAGTATTTAAGTTATATAGAGACTTTTCAACTTTATCAAGATCAAAATCTTTTATCTTTTTCTCTTCTAAACCTTTCAGGATTCTCTTTAAAGTTAATGCTTTTTTTTCATCTACTTCTATAATAGTTAGGTATATTCCGTCATCTTCAATATCAATCTTAAATTCATCTTTAGATATAGGATCCTTCCCATTCTTTTCTATCCAAATTTTAAGTTCAAACTCTGGATTTTTCCTAAGTATTTCATATTTCACTTCTCTTGGATCTACCTGAAAATGTCTAGCTACCTTTGCTACTAACGCCTCTATATTTTTCCCTTTAACTATGTATCTCTTCATTTCGTCACCCTCTTTAGCTACTAGCTTCAAAACTATCAATAACGATATTTTTCATAAAATTTTTGTCAGATAAAATATAATAATCCCAAACAATCTTAGTTTGGTAAACTATAATATCATATTGATTTTTGAAAAGTACTAGTATCTCATTGTTTTTAGTTTTTTCTTGCAAATTCTCAAGGTGCTCGCCCAGACTTCTCGCTTTTCTTTCATCTTCTTGACTATTATCCATTATCAGTTCTAATTTCATTGTTCCCAATACAAAATCTTCTGGAATAGAGATTTCTTCTACTATCTCTACTTCCCCCTTTCCATATATATATGTATCAAATGTGATTTTTAATTTATCCCCCAACAAAAAAACATTTCCTAATATATCTACACCCAATACATATATTAGCTCTTCTTCTTCCAACAGATTAATTTCAAAATTTATTCCTTTATAATCTAATATACCAAACCTACTATGACTCGCTGTGAGTATTTCATTATAAAGAGTATTAGCAAGACTAACTTTTATATTGTCATTACTTACTAATATATCTTTTTCCCTTAACATAACCTTCTTATCTTTATCATATATTTCAAGTGTATATTTAGCACTTCTATACCCACTATGTTCAAAACCTTTATTAAGTATCATTTCTATACCTTTTTCAAGATAGACTTCCCTTGTATTTCTATTTTTAACAAGGTCAAACTTTAATTTTTTACCATTTGAAAGGGTAAAATTATAGTTCTCAACTGGTATATTTTTAGTATATTTCCCTACTAGACCATATTTATAGTCTTTATAAATATAACCAATATTTTCCCTTTTATTTGCTATTTTAAAAGCCAAATTCATTGTAGGTATAACCTTTGATACAGTGGAATCATAAATAAAATAAGAAATGTTTCCTTTATTTTCTAATTTATGACCATATATCATCATCTCTTTTTCATTATCAAAGGACAGAGTTCCTATCATCTCTAATCCTATATCACCTCTAAAAGGATCTATTATAACTGTATTTCCACCATTTCCTTTAATAGAAAAATTATAATTCTTTTCTTTTAAAAAATCCATAGGAAGCATTAGACCATAATTAGAGTTTTCCCTAAGTCCAAATGCAACAGCTCCAATTATCTTATTATTTTGATAAACAGGTGACCCACTCATTCCTTCTGCAACACCCCCATTTAAGATAATTTGAGAACTAGTATTTTTAAAAAGTATCATTTTACCAAGTTCCGAGTCTGTAACTATATCAATTAAATCAATATCAAAGCCTTCGACTTTTTCTCCACTTAAAACTGTATAAAATTTTGCACCTTTTGAAAAATCAATTTGATCCATTCTCAAATATTCTTGGGCTATTATAAAATTAACTATAAAAAGAAAGGTGAGTAGATATTTTTTCATAATCACTCCTATTTTAAATTTTTCGATAATTGTTCATACATCATTTTGGCCAATCCAAAATCTCCACTTTTCGCCATTTCTTTTGCTCTTTCATCATTTAACATTCCACGAAATATTTCTTCCGAGTTCCCACCATAAAACATATTAGATTTTCTATCTATTGTTTTATCAGCACTATCAAGCATCATTTTAATAAAAATTGATTCAAACTCTTCTGTTGCTTTTTTTAGTGCTTCTTCATCTTTTGTCAAATTTTTATCTATTTCTCTATTTGGTTTTAAATATTTCACATAATCTGTTTTTAAATTAATCATAACTACTCCAATCTTTTACATGATTTTTATATCTGCATCTATAGAACCTGCAGCCTTCAAGGCTTGTAAAATAGAGATAATATCATCTGGTGTAGCTCCTATGGCATTAAGCATTTTTACAACATCTTTTACAGTAGTTCCCTTAAAATAAACAGATTGTCCCTTATCTCCACTTTCTCCCTTTTCTTTACTTGCATTTACATCTAATTCTGCACTTATAGCTATAGATAAATCTCCATGAGAGATAGCTACTGGAGCAACTTTTATATTGTCTCCTAAAACTATAGTTCCTGTTCTCTCGTTAATCAATATTACTGACTTTCTATCTGGTTCAACTTCAAGATTCTCTATTGCTGATATAAAACTTACTATATCATCATTAAATACAAAAGTTTTCTTTATCTCTATAGTAGAAGCATCTATTGCTTTTGCTGTATCATAATTAAATCTTCTATTAATCTCATCAACAACTCTTGATGCTGTAGTAAAATCAGGATTATTAAGTACTAAAGTAACTTTATCCTTATATTCAAGATTCACTTCGACTTCTCTTTCTACCGTCGCTCCATTTTGCAACAAACCATTATTTAGATTATTTCCATTCTTAACTCTAGTAACTGGTCCTTGTGCAATTGCGTAAACATCTTTATTTCCTGCTAATAACTGTGTTTGCAAAAGTACTCCACCTACCAATGATTTTGCATCATTTACAGAAGAGACCCTTACATCTATAGTATCTCCTATCTTCTTAAATGGAAGCAATTCTGCAGTTACCATTACAGCTGCTACATTCTTTGATTCTATTTGATTTTGGGCTATTTCTGTTCCAAAATAACTATATAATGAACTTAACATTTGCGGTGTTAACTCTCCACTATCTCCAGTTCCATTAAGGCCAACAACTAACCCCATTCCGATTAATTGATTACTTCTAACACCTTCTATTCTTGCAATCTCTTTTATTCTAACTTTATTTCCAAATATACCAAGAGATAATAATACAAATACAATTAAAAGTTTATTTTTCATCCTTCCTCCAACTTAGAATAAACCAAAAAACCATTTTTTCTTTTTAGGTTCCTCTTCTACTCTTTCTTCTTCTACCTCTCCATTATCAAGTAGTTCTCTATTCGATCCAAATTCTTTAATAACTGGTTTGCCTAAATACATAGCACCATTAAATGTAAATTCCATATTATCTAACTTGTCACTAGACACAGTATTATCTGTGCTAATATCTCTACCTCTTACATATCCACTTATTTCAAGTAGGACACTTTCATTATTAACTAGTGCTAATTTACTTCCTCTAATGTACAAGTTACCATATTTATCTGTTCCTTCTACCCTAGCAGTAATTGTCCCATCAAAAACAAGTTCTCTTGACCCTTCTCCTTCACCATTAAAATCTTCAGAACTTCTTTCATTTTCAGTACTTTCATTTCCTTCTTCATCAAGCTTTTCGTCACTTGCATTACTTCTTTTTCTTTTATCAACAGACTCTGGAAGTGTTTCTGGTTTAACAGTATCTTGATAGTTAGTATAGCCACTTTTTGTTAGTTCATAATTTATTTCCGCTGTAACTTCCTCTTTAATAATAACAAATATAATGTCTCCTTTTTGACTTGCTTTACTATCGGCATATAAAGATTTTCTTTCTGTTCCCCATAATGAACTACTATATTTACTTTCTTCCTTTTCTTCTTCTGGAAAAAACCTTTCTATAGGAGGCATCTTCGCAAGTTGCTCTTCCTTTTCACTTTTAAACTCTGCTTCTTCCCTATTTTTATTAACTCCTTCTACCGTTGTGGCAATATTTTTAATACTTCCTCTCTTAGAAGTACCACTTCCACACGCTACAACAAACAATAACAAAGTTAATATAACTAATATTTTCTTCACTTCTACACCTCATTCTATGTCCATTTCGCTATATCATTTGAGTTTTTAACACTTTCTTCCTGAGAGCTTAATACTTTTTGATTTGTTTCATAAAGTCTTGAAACATTAATCATTTCTACCATTTCTTTTACTATGTTTACATTTGATCCTTCTAAAAATCCTTGATGAACTTTATTTCCATTAGAAACTAAAACTTCATCTTCATTTTCAAAATAAAAATAACTATCTCCTTCTACTTTTAAATCTCTCAAGTCATCAAATTCTCTTATTAATACTTTATCATTTACTTGATTTAAGTTTGAAAAGTTTAATACTAAATCGTTTAATCCTTCTAAATTTTCATTTGCTACATCTAAGATAGCTCCAGCTATATCTCCATTTGAGTTAATTATTAAATCACCCTCAATTTTAACATATGCCAGCTCTCCTTGGAAATTATGAGCTAATAATTTATCTCCATTTCCATTAACCACATAACCATCTCTATCAAGAGACATACTTCCATTTCTACTATATCTAATTCCATTAGCTGTATGAAATGCAAAAAAACCCTTTCCTTCAAGGGCAAAATCCAACTTTTCTTCTGTTTCTTTAAAGATACCTTGTTCATATGAAGTATGATTTTCAGCAACTTTAACACCAGTTCCTAGTTTACCTATCTTCTTTAATTTTGCCTTTGGTTCTATAGTTGGAACAAAATCATCTACAGCATCTTCTTTTTTGTAGATTTCCATTTCTTTTCCTTGCTCCATAACAGTTAAAGCTTTCTTGAATCCATTTGTATTTACATTTGCAATATTATTTGCTACTGTATCTTGTTTTTTTATTTGTGTCGTCATTCCTGATGCTGACGTATAAAGACCCCTTATCATAAATACCTCCCATTTGTCCTACTTTATTTTAACATATACTATAGTTTAATTCAAACTATTTATCCCTAAAATTATTATTCCACAAGGGTTTTTTGTATATATCTAAGTATGTTAGATAAATCCTTAAATCTAATTCTACCTGAAAATAATCTTCTTTAATATTTGTGCAAAGATTGTAAAAAGCCTTATTATGCTCTTTTTCTTTTAAATGACAAAGTTCATGAACTAAAACATTTAATAAAAATTCCTTTGGCATCTTTTTAAAACGAGAGGAAATCTTTATTTCATTGAGTCTTTTTATCTTTTTTCCTTGTTTTACTGGGATAAAACTATGAAGACCCAAAGCTTGATTTGTTAGTTCTATTTTACTATCAAACAATATCCTTTCTGGTAATTTTTGCTTTTTCAAATATATATCTTTTATCTCCTTTGCCAATATATAAAGTTCCTTATCTTTTGATACAAAAACCTCGTTATACCTACTTTTTAAATAAACTCCTAATTTTTCCTCTTTATATAACCTATTAACTGCTTCTTTTATATTATCGGGATAATGTTTCAAGTACTTAAATTCCATTTTTTTACCTCACTAATACCAAAAATACACCTATAAATACATAAAAATCACTCATATTAAATACTGGCCACTTTTTTATATTAAAGTATATATAGTCTATTACATAACCTCTTTTTATTCTATCATATAAGTTACCAATACCACCAGTAAAAATAAGCAAAAATCCAAGTTTATCTTCATTTGTAAATAATATTAGATATAGGAGGTATAAAAGAAGTAAAAGGTTTAAAAATATTATTAACACCCTTCTATTGTTAAGCATATTAAATGCTATCCCCCTATTTTCTACATAACATAATTGGATTTTACTTTTACAATAATATCTTTTATTATACTTGAAAGTTTTTTTAGCTTCCTCTTTACCTTTATAATCTAGATAGAAAAGTACTATTCCAATAAATACATAAAACATAAAATCATCTCCCAAATTAAAATACAAAATTTTTGACTAAGTTAATATAATTCACCTTAAAAATTAAAAGTTTTTTCAATTCCTAAAATAAAATTTAATGAATATAATCTTAATTTTTTCTATAAACACTCTATTTTTATGAGCAATTAAGATTTATTCAAAACAAATCGTTCATGGCCTTTTAAAACTTCCTATTACATTCATATCAAAACAAAAATAATCAAAGAAAAAATGACTAATCATCAAAAATTAGTCATTTATCTTCAACTTTAGAAATATAATGCTTACATCTCTTTTTTACACTTTATTATTTAACTAATTTAAAATCATTATATTTAGTTAATTTATTGAATTTTATTACACTTTTTATTCTTTTTATATATTCATCACCTATTTCGGAATATCCTAAAAGGTTTTCACTTAATTTTATACTATCCTTTGTTACAACTAATGCTTTTCTCAATCCCTTATAATTTAAACCTACAGATAATGAAAAATAATAATCTCTTACACACTCATATAAATAATCGTATTTTTTTAAATATACTTTTTTACCATTTCTTACACCATGTGTAGATTCCATTCTATTATCCTTTTCACTAAATGACCAAATTCCGTAAACATTATTCCCTTCTTTAAAGAATCTAG
>CAZFBB010000034.1:0-22340 GCA_964517235.1 uncultured Fusobacteriaceae bacterium | reverse complement strand
GACAAAAGTAATGATGTTTTTTCAAAAAACTAGTTGTTTGTCTTCAACCTGAAAGGTTGGTTACCCAACCTTTATACATACTTCACTTCATTTTCTCTTATTTTTTTTAAAAAATTAATAGCAGTAGAGATAATTAAATAAAGAAATCCAGAAATCAAACTTAAAGATAGGCTTAAAAAAACATTATATTCTTTTACACTTTCTACTTGTTCTACTTCCAATATATTATTATAATATCTTTTATTTTCATTTTCTATAAAGGTATTTATTTTATCTATCTTTTCATTAAAGAAATTTTTTAGTGATTCCAACTCTATTTCAATTGCCAAAGTAAGTTCTTTGTCTTCTTTTATTAACTTTATCTCTTCTTTTAAATATTTAATTTCTTCTGAGATTCTAGCTATTTCTACATTAATTTTAGTTATTTTTTCAATTAAGTCTGTATAATATTTTTTTTCATTACTTACTTCATATAGTTTTTCCTCTAAGTTTCTATTAATCACTAATTGATTGTTCTCTGGTTTATATTTTTTTATTAGAATAGATAAAACCTCAAATTCACCTTGATATTTTCTATTTTTCAATTCTAAATCTTTTATTTCTTCTAATTTTACTGCAATTACATTTTTACTTTTTTTTACTAATTTAGCATTTTTTATTTGATTTTCTATCCTTAATAAATCTATTTTTTCATATAATTTTTGCTCTAATAAAGCATCTTCAAATTTACTTTGCTCATATAAATTGACTTTCCCCTTTTTTTCCTCTAAATATTCTACCAAATTTCTATTTTTTCTTTTTAACAAAAGTACTTTTTCAGTCAAATCAAAATATTCTTCAAAATGTACTTTATTCATTTCACCTAATTTTGCTGATTTCATCTTAAATATAAGTTTTTTATTGATAAATTCGTCTAAAATATCTATATGAATATTTTCACCTTCAAATAAAGGTAAAGAACTAGTTAAAATAAAATTCCCTTGATTATATATATTCTCTTTCCCATTTTTTATATTTTCCAAAGAACTATTAAAGCTAATTTCATTTTGTCTTATATATAAGGATCTTTTGAAATTTTCAAATGAATAATTCAAGTTTTTACTCTGATACACTTCCCACAAAATCTCTTCATTTATAATATCTCTCAATTCAAATTTTTCCCCTGTTGTATATAGTCCCCTTTCAATCCCAGGAAAATTCAATTTTATTTTCACCTCTTGACTTTTTCTATTTATTATTAAATTTGTCAAAATAAATACCAATACAATTATTAACCCAATTTTTTTCATTATTACCACCCACTGTTTTTTATAATACCCTTAATTTTAAAAACATCTAATTTAATTTTAAAATATAAATTACCTAAACAATAGTATCTATCTAACTAAATCCCTACTAATTAGTTCTAAAATTTGAATAATAGGGACAAAAAAATTAATACAAACTTGCCTAGATTTTTTTTTGAATCAAATCATTTATACCTTATGACATAAATCAATTTGAGGATTCTTTAAACATACATAATTTGCTCTTAAATATATATTTGTTACCTAATACCAACTTTTTCCTCTCTAACCATAAATTGCTCAATTTTAGATTTTATACTAAAACTTGATAGTAATCCCAAGCCGTTTATAAATGTTTATTTTTAAATTCTATTATGAAAATTACTAAAATACCAAATATCATACCTAAAAACAAAGATACTAATACAAAAAGTTCTAACTTACTTTCATTAAATGATTCTATTGGTGAAATTTTCTTTATCATATTAGAAAAATATACCTGATTATACTCTTTATTTAAGACATTTATATCTTCAATTGTTTTATTATATTTTAATTTTATCAGCTCAATTAACTTATTAACTTCGTCAAAATATAGATTATCTCTATTTTTTTCATTTTCTAGTTCGATTATTCTATTTTTATAATAATCAATATCTTCAGCTAAATAAACTGCATTCACACCTGCTTCTACAGCTTTTTCTACTAATTTACTATAATAAGATTCTCTATTATTTTCTACTATACTCCCATCTATATTTGGAATAACAACATAATTATTTTCTGGTTTATAATTGTCTAACATTTCCTTTACTATCTTTTCTTCTGCTATATATTTAGATCTTTTAAATTCTAAATCTTTTAAAACATTTTTGTATTTTTCAATTACTCTCCATTTATTTTTACTCAAATTTTTATTTTCTACAATGGATTTTAAGCTTTTAACTTCAATATCTTCCAAAAGTTCTATTTCACTTAATAAATCTGAATATGTCAAAAGTAGTATACTCGATCTAAATTTATTGTTTTTTTCCTCCTGTAAAAAATTTTTGGTTCTTAATAAATTATTATCTATTATTTCTAAAAGTTCTATATAATCATACTTTTCATAATCACTATTAGCATTTCCTACTATCTCCAAACGGTTATATCTATATTCAAAATATGATTTATATTCATGTATTATCCTATCTAGAATTTTTCTATCGTATTTCAAATCTTTTGTAAGTTTAAAACTTAACATAAAAATTGTTGGATAATAAGTATAAACTTCTCCATTTTTATAGCTTTCTTCAATTTTTTTTATAATATAATTAGGTTTTACAGGCTCTATACTTATAGCTTTCTTCAAAGTTTCTATTCCAATGTTTTTTTCCTTTAAGCTTGATTCTTTTTCTATAACTTTAGTTAACACTGGAGTACTTGTAATAAGATTAATATTAAAGGGACTTCCATCTGGATTTTCTCCCTTTATTATCCCATCAAAATTAAAGTTAATTAAAACTCTACTTTCATAATTTCTGCTTTTTACAAATAAACCAGTAGTTAAACCAAACAAAAAAAACAAACTAATACTTAAAAAAATTATTTTCTTGCCTTTTATTATTATCCTTATTAATTCAACTAAATCAATCTCATCTTCTACTATAGATCTAGATTCTATTTCTCTCACCCTCTGCATAATACCCCCTTCAAGCTTCTTATTAAGAATATCATTTATGTAATATTATGTCAACACTGGGTGTAATTTTTTATAAATTTATTAAATTAAATTATTATATATAAATTTATACTGTGTTTTTTTATAAAAACTTTGACAATATAAAAAAGGGTCTATCAACATTAACTACGTTAACAACCCCTCATATATAAGTCTTTTCTCACTAGTTTCTCTCTATAGAATCTTTATTTCCAATCTACTTTTTTTATAAACTCCTTTAAAAAAACTATTATTACAGCTAAGAATCCTCCCAACATAACAGATATTATTCCCACTAAAGATAATTTAATCTTACCTTCTACTTCATAAATAGACGACCTAACATTTATTTTGTTATTCAAACTGACAATAATACGCTCAATTTTTAATTTTTCCCTTAAGGCTTCATCATACATAGTAGCATAAGTGTCTTTTTTCGTAAAAGTAATAGGACTTTTCTCCTTTATAGCTTCTACTATATCCGATACAGAGGTATTATTTCCAATTAAATTAGCATATGTCTTACTAATTTGATCTATTTCTCTTTCCAATTTTTTCAATTCTAATTCATACTCATTTAATTTATTATCTACCAAAAGAATTTTATCTTTTAATTCTGTTTTTCTTTGATTTTCAACAAATAAATTTAAATTTTTAAAAAATATTCTTATTAATTCTGTTGCTTTTTCTTCTGTCTCACTAGAAACAGAAATTCTATACTCTGGTTTGTTCCTTTCTAAATTGCTCAAAGTATATAGATTTTCTAGAAGCTTTCTTTTCTCACTTATCTTTTCTCCTTGATTTCCCATATCCTTTATTATTTTTTCTTGAAAAAACTCTTCTACTACTTGATTATTTTTAAACATATCTGCTGGATTTAAGTTTCTCATTCCAACTTCACTATAATCGTTTAAACTAAAGTTTTGCTCTAATGTAACAGATTCTGTTGATTTTAGATAAAATCCTACTGCCAATCCTATTAAAGTTATTAGTATAGTTGTTATTGTAATAAATTTAATATTTTTCAGAAGAATCTTAATAAGTTCTACTAAATCGATTTCATCTTCATATCTTTCTCGTGTACTAGGCTGGTTATTTTCCATAATTATAATTCCTCCATAACATTTATACTTTATAAATATAACACTACAATTGGACTTTGTCAATTTATCTCTTAATAATTCTTTTAATATTAGGGTTAATCTTACAAATAATATCATCAGGAATAGTTTCAGACAGTTTAGCTAAATATTCTGGTGTTATATTATCTCCTAACACTTCTACTTCTACTCCCAACCTCCTATTTTCATCCATTTTACTAATATCAACCAACATCTGATCCATACAAATTTTTCCTATTATTGGATATTTCTTTCCCAATATAAAAACTTTAGCTTTATTAGAAAGTTGCCTCATATAACCATGTGAATAACCTACTGGTATTGTGGCAATTTCCATATTATTAGGGACTACAAAATCACCATATGAAATTCTTTCTCCTTTTTTTACTTTTCTAATATTAGTTATTTTACTTTTCCATGTAAATATACACTTTATTCTTTCATTTATAGTATCACCAAGCGGTTGTAAACCGTAAAGTAGCATGCCTACCCTTATCATATTATGATAAAATCCTTCATATTTTACACTTGCTACACTATTTGCTAGATGTTTCTTTAATGTTTTATTTAATTTCATTTCTAATTTATCTGCTATAATTAAAAATAAATTGTTTTGAATATTACTAAAATTATAATCTTCTACATGGGCAAAATGACTATATACCCCTTCTATCTTAAGGTTATTTTTCAATATAATTTCTATTAAATAATCTAATTGTTCCTCATCAAAACCTAACCTATTCATTCCCGTATTAATTTTTATATGAAAGGATATATTTTTCAAAATATCTAAATTAGAAGAAATATACTCATTTAGTTGTTCAATAGAATACAACGTAATTGTCAAATTATTTTTTTCAACATCTATTAATCTTTCTTCTGGTATATAATTAAAAACAAGTATTTCTTTTTCTATACCTAATCTTCTTAGTTCTAAAGCTTCATGAAAAAAAGCAACTGCAAAAGAATCAGTTTCTAATTTGTCAAGTTCACTTGCAATTTCTTTTACTCCTAGTCCATAACTATCAGCTTTAATAACAGAACAAATTGGACTTTTACTTTTCTCTCTAATATATTCAAAGTTATTTTTTAATTTTTTCAAATCAATTTCTAGCCAAGTTTCCATATTATTCCTTTCTTTCATGCAATAGAGATTCTAACATAAAAATAAGGTTAATACAAGATTCAGTATAAATAGTTAACTTAAATTTTTATTGTTCCTTTACTTTATGTCTTATAGTGACTATAGCCTCTATTATTTGTATTTTTCATCTATTTCTTTTATAAGTTTTTTTATTTGCTGAGCAAAATCCTTTTTACAAATTAATAAAACATCTTCTACTTCAACCACTATTAAATTTTCTATTCCTACTATTGCAATTAATTTTTCATCTTTTCCTATGATTATATTATTTTTGCTATTAAGCTCTATTACTTTTCCTTCTTTTATTACACTGTTATTTTCATTATGAACAAATAATTCATCAAGAGCACTAAAGCTCCCTACATCATTCCAACCAAAATCTACAGGGATTAATTTTATATCTGTAGATTTTTCCATAATTCCAAAATCTATACTAATTTTTTCAAATTTTTCAAAATCACTTTTTATATATTCACTTTGTTCCAGAATATCTCCTTTAAAATTCATAAGTTTTTTCTCAATTTCCTCCACTAAATGAAAATGTTTTGGCAGATACTTTCTGTACTTTTCTATTAACACATCAGCATCACATATGAACATACCACTATTCCAATAGTAATTTCCTGCTTCAACATATGCTTCTGCTCTTTCATAATTTGGTTTTTCCCAAAATCTAAGAGCTGAATAAAAGGAATTTTTCTTTTCTCTTTTATCCACTTCAATATAACCATAAGCCGTTTCAACTTTAGTTGGTTTAATTCCTAAAGTTATTATAGATTGATGTTCACTACTTATTTCACTAGCTTTTTCTACAACTTTTCTAAACTCTTCTTCACCTTCTATTAAATGATCACTAGGTAGTATAACAAGTTGGCATTTATTATAGATTTTTTTTATAACCATTATAGAATAAGCTATACAAGCTGCTGTATCTTTTTTTATTGGTTCTATAATAATATGACTTTTTTGAAGTTCAGGTATCTCTTTTATTATCTGTTCATAATAATCTTTATTTGTAGAAATAAAAATATTTTCACTTGGAATTATTGGTTCAATTCTTTCAAAAGCTTCTCTTATCATAGTTTTTTCATGAATTAATTTCAGTAATTGTTTAGGTTTATCCTTTCTAGACAATGGCCAAAACCTCTCACCACTTCCTCCAGCCATAATCAATGCTATATTCATAATATCACCTCCCCTTATTATTAGAATACAATATTCTTTTCCTTTTTTATATTTATTAAGTTCTTTTCTAAAATTTAGAAGAATAAAGAATAAGCCACAAGAATAGAGTTAATAGTCAGCAACAAAAGATGAAAGTTAATATGTAATATTTAATAATTAGTTGTTTATACCCTTTTTTTGAACCACAATATTTACACTGATAATCATTTTAAAAAATCTTTTTATAAAGAACTGGGAAAATTAATAGTTAATAATTCGAAATATTTTTCCAAAGAATTGTGTGAATTTCACTAATAATTTATATATACAGATTTGTCTCTGTGAAAACTCTCTTTCCTTTGTGGCTCTGTGGTAAAAATAATGAGTAATTATAATATTGAATTGAAGCATATAATGTAAATTTCTCAGTCATTATTTTCATTCTAAGATATATAATCTATTTCTTTCAAGTAATTCTATTTATTAAAATTATTGCAAAAAAAAACCAACTTTTCAGTTGGTTTAGTAATGATTTAGTTTTTTTATAAGAACATCTTTTGGTAGCAAACCATTTATTGTATCTATAACTTTCCCATCTTTAAATATTATCATAGTTGGTATTGTTCTTATCTTGTATTTATTACTTAGTTCGTCTACTTCATCAACATTGACTTTGGTAATTTTTGCTTCTACTACTTTACTTACTTCATCTAATATTGGACTTAACATTTTACATGGATTACACCAGCTAGCCCAAAAATCAACTAAAACTACACCCTTTGAGTCTAGAACTTCCTTATTAAAGTTGCTAGTATCGAGATGCAATACTTTACTCATAATCGACCTCCTAAAATATGCTTCACTACTGAATCTTACCATAGCTTTAGCTCTTTGTCAATTTTTCAAACTGTCATTTTTTCAAAACAAAACATATTTTTGCTAAAGGTTTTTCTTTAATTTCAATTTTCTCCCACATGTTCGTTTATAGTTTATCTGTTTCCGTACATTTCTGCATAATATTTTTGATAATCTCCACTTACAACTTCCTCTACCCATTCTTGATTGTTAAGGTACCATTTTATAGTTTTTTCTATTCCTATTGTAAAGGGAGTTTCTGGATAAAAGCCTAATTCCTTTACTGTTTTAGTTGGATCTATTGCATATCTTGCATCATGACCAAGTCTATCTTGCACATGAAGAATCAAATCATAATTTATATTCTTTAGATCAGTTTTTAGCACCATTTGATATTTTGGTTCTTTCTCTATTATATTTACTATTGTATCTATAATCAATTTAACTATGTTAATGTTCTGTTCTTCATTGAATCCACCGATATTGTAAATTTCACCTATTTTTCCTTGATTAATAACCATATCTATCCCTTTACAATGATCTTCTACATATAACCAATCTCTCACTTGCTTTCCATCACCATAAACAGGAAGTTTTTTCCCTTCAAGTATATTCTTGATTATTAAAGGTATCAATTTTTCAGGAAAATGATATGGTCCATAATTATTACTACATCTAGTTACATTTACTGGTAGATGATATGTTTCATTGTATGCTCTAACTAGCATATCTGCACTTGTTTTTGACGTTGCATATGGACTTCTAGGATCCAATGCTGTCTTTTCTGTAAAAAATTTTGAGCCAAAAGTTTTAGGCATTACTTCTCTTCCTACCAACACTTTTTTTAGCTCCTCTAACTTCAACCCATTTTCAACTGCTAAATATCCCTCTTCTATAAGTTTTTTCCCATTTGGCAAGTCTCTTTGCAAAGTTCCATAAACTTCGTCTGTGCTTACTTGAAGAAATTTTTTACCTTCTTTGTATATTGGATATCCTTTCTCATCTTTTCCTATAATCCAATGTGCTTTGGCTACGTCCATTAGAGTCTGAGTTCCAAGTATATTAGTTTCGAGAAAAATTCCTGGATTTTCTATACTTCTATCAACATGAGATTCAGCTGCAAAATTAACGACATAATCTACATTATTATTCATAAATATATTCTCTACCAATTCTTTGTTGCAAATATCTCCTTTTACAAAAAATACTCTATTATCTTCTAGTTCTTTCCTTATAGTTCCCAAATTTCCTGCATATGTCAATTTATCTAATATAATAATATTTATTTCTTTGTATTTTTTTAGCATATATTTTACAAAGTTAGCACCTATAAAACCCGCTCCACCTGTTACTAAGTATGTCATATTTTACTCCTTTTTAAGTTGTCCTTTGTCAAATAAAAAACTTTGTAAGATAAATTTGTTAAAAATTATAATTATTCAATCTTTCAAACTAACAATTTTAATTAATTTTAAGAACTTAATAAATTTTATTTAATTGATTTTATTAAGTTTCAAAAAAAGATTTTTAAAGTATTGAAAAAGATTAAATTCAAATAATTTAGCAAAATCGGCCATACAAAAGTTTTAAATATATATTTGATAATATCTATTTTTATGTCGCAATAATTTTTGCTCATAAATAAAACAAAATACTAAATTTTTAATTACTCAATCTTAACTCTTCTAAAAATCTGACTACTGCATCTTGCCAGTGTGGGATTTTTTCTCCTATTACTTTTTCTACTTTTTCACAATTTAATTTTGTATACTGGCCTCTTTTAGCTGGCAAATTAAAGTCTTCCGTTTTCGCCCTTCCTAATATACCTTTCCAACCAATAAAGTCAAGTATATATTTTGCTTGGTCATATTTACTTCCTTCTCCATCGTTACACAGATGATATAAACCAAATTTTCCACTTTGAATTAGTTTCCATGAATATTTTGCCAAATCATATGAATAAGTGGGCACTGATTTTTGATCATCAACTATATTTAAATTATCTCTATTTTTCGACCAATTAATAACTTGTTTATTAAAGTTATTATTAGCAATACCAAAAACCCACGATGTTCTAATAACAAATGATTTCTCATAAGCATCTATCACATTTTTTTCTCCCTGTACTTTAGCTTGGCTATAAACTGACAAGGGATTAACATTGTCTTCTTCTGTATAGGGATAACCCTTTTTCCCATCAAAAACAAAGTCTGTTGAATATGTTACAAATACTGCTCCGATTTCTTTTGCTATCTGTGCCAATAATTGAGGTGCTTTAGCATTTAAAGTATAACAAGCTTCTACCTCCTCTTCTGCCTTATCAACATTGTTGTATGCAGCACAATTTATAATATAATCAATCTTTTTATTCTTTACAAAATTTCTAACTTCTGCTTCTCTTGTTATATCAAGCTCCAAATAGTCTGTTGCTATATAATCAACTTTTAATTCTTTAAATAATTTTTGAAAATCATAACCTAACTGACCATTAGCACCTGTTATTAATACCATTTTTTTCTCCCTTCAATGGATATTAAATTTTTACCTAAAAATTAATAAAGATAATCTCTACTAACATTTTTATAACAAACTTATTTTCTAACTTATGTCTCATCCTTAATACCAGAAAATCCTATTATAATAAATCTATACTAAAGAGGTTTTTTACTTTTTTTTATATCT
This sequence comes from uncultured Fusobacteriaceae bacterium, assembly GCA_964517235.1. Lineage (GTDB taxonomy): Bacteria > Fusobacteriota > Fusobacteriia > Fusobacteriales > Fusobacteriaceae > CAZFBB01. The sequence goes on along the minus strand of CAZFBB010000034.1, from coordinate 12,389 downwards.
ACATAAGTTCGTAATAAGATTACTAATAAATTATAGAACTTAATGCTTAACTTATTAAAAATCAACATTGCTTCCTATAAATTCTTTAAAAGTTTGCATTTTTTTATCTTTCTCTGACAAACTTAATTGTTCTAATTTAATCCCATATTTTTCTAATTGCCAGTCTATATTTAAATCTTTGTCATTCCATATTATTCCTGAATCGTATTCAGGAGCATAATAGTTTGTACATTTATATTGAAACTCAGTATTATCTTCTAGTGTAACAAATCCATGAGCAAAACCTTCTGGTACATAAAATAATCTTTTATTTTCAGCTGTTAACAAGACTGTTCTTACTTGACCAAAAGTAGGGCTCTTTCTTCTCAAATCAACTGCTACATCCAAAACACTTCCTGCTACCACTCTTACTAATTTACCTTGAGCTAACTTACTTTGAAAGTGCAACCCTCTAAGCACACCTTTTTTAGATTTAGAGTGATTATCTTGAACAAATTCCATTGATAAACCCATCTCTTCAAAGTCTCTTTTACTGTAACTTTCCATAAAAAAGCCTCTTTCATCACCAAAAATAGTCGGTTCTACTATTACCAAATTATCTATTCCAGTTTCTATACGATTAAATTTCCCCATTTTTTCTCCTTTATATTAGGATTTTAAATTATTTTTCCTTAATCAAATCCATTAAATATTTTCCATATTCAGTTTTCATAAGAGGTTTTGCTAATTCTTCTACTTTTTCCTTTGTTATCCACCCATTTTTATATGAGATTTCCTCTAAGCAAGCAACCATAACACCTTGCCTTTTTTGCACTGTACTTACAAAATTGGAAGCATCTAAGAGCCCTTCATGTGTTCCAGTGTCTAACCAAGCCATTCCTCTACCCAGATTAATTACATTCAAACTTCCTTCTTTTAAATACATTTCATTTAAGGTAGTTATTTCCAACTCGCCTCTTTCACTTGGTTCTACTCTCTTAGCTTTTTCTACTACGGTGTTATCATAAAAATATAAACCTGGTATTGCAAAATTAGATTTTGGCTTTTCTGGTTTTTCTTCTAAACTTACTGCTACTCCATCTTCATCAAACTCTACTACTCCAAATGCTTTAGGGTTTTGAACAGGATAACCAAATATAGTTGCTCCCTGTGTTCTTTGAGCTGCTTCTTTTACCATACCTGTTAAGCCATGCCCATAGAATATATTATCTCCTAATACTAGTGCACAAGAATCTTTTCCTACAAATTCTTCTCCTATAGTAAAAGCTTCTGCTAATCCATTTGGATACTCTTGTACTTTATACTCAAAATTTACACCAAAATCCTTACCTGAACCTAATAATTCCTTAAATACAGGCAAGTCTCTAGGTGTTGAGATTATAAGTATCTCTTTTATGCCTGCCAACATCAAAACCGATAGAGGATAATATATCATAGGTTTGTCATAAATAGGTGTTATTTGCTTTGATATTGCCTTAGTAACTGGATATAATCTTGTACCACTACCGCCAGCAAGTATTATTCCCTTCATAAATTCTCCTTTCAATTTTACAATAATCTCATATAGTATATCTGGTTTCAGAATATTTTTCAACACATAAGAAAAGAAGCCCTCTAAGCCCCTATTTCTCTGAATAATATTTAATAAAATTCTATGCTATTATCTAAATTTTAAAAAATTAAAAATTTCAATCAATCTGTATAAGTTTCATGACTAAAAATTTTTCTCACTACTACTTGCTAATTATAACCTCTATTTTTTCCTAAAATTTATCGCTTCTAACAGATGCTTTTTACTTATCTTTACCTCGCCATCAAGATCAGCTATTGTTCTAGCCACTTTTAATACTTTATCAAAACTTCTTGCAGATAAACCAAGATTTTTCCCTGCTTTTTTTAATATTTCTACTTCTTCCTTCTCCAATTTACAAAATTTTTTAATCTCACTTTGATTCATATTCGAATTGGTTTTAGATGATTCGAATCTGTCTTTTTGTATCTCTCTCGCTTTTACCACTCTATTTTTTATAGTTGTTGAATCTTCTCCTTTTGAATATTCTAGCAACTCCTCTTCACTTAATCTTTTTATTTCTACATACAAATCCATTCTGTCTATTATAGGTCCAGAAATCTTCCCCATATATCTTTGTACATCCCTTTCACTACAGCTACACACATTAGTACTATCTCTTTCCCCATAATAACCACATGAACAAGGATTACTTGCTCCTATCAATATAAAATTACTCGGGAATTTTATTCTGTACATTGCTCTACTTATACTTACCTCTTTATCCTCTAGTGGTTGACGCAAAGTTTCTATTATTTGTTTGGGAAATTCTGCCATTTCATCTAAAAAAAGCACTCCATTATGAGCAAGTGTAATCTCTCCCGGTTTGGGTATCCTTCCTCCACCTATTAAACTAATATTACTTGCTGTATGGTGTGGACTTCTAAAGGGTCTTTCTTTTATAATTGGAACCTCTTCATTTAATAATCCTGCTATACTGTAAATTTTAGTACATTCTATTATTTCATCTTCTACCATATGAGGCATAATGGTGGGAAGACGTTTAGCTAGCATTGATTTCCCCGCTCCCGGACTTCCTATCATAAAGAGATTATGACCTCCTGCTGCTGCAATTTCCATTGCTCTTTTTGCTTGTGCTTGACCTTTCACTTCTGAAAAATCAAAATATTTCTCTTCTATTCCTATTTCTACTTCACTTTCAAAATCTAATACTAGACCTTTATTTAAAAAATTAATGACATCTAGCAAATTTTTGGCTGGTATAACCTCTACTCCTTCTATCATCTTCCCTTCTACATAATTATCATAAGGCACTATTATCCCCTTTACACCATTCTCCTTTGCTGTTATTACAGCATTTATAATTCCCTTTACTGGGTTAATCTCACCACTTAAAGATAGTTCTCCAATTAGTATATATTTACTTAGCCTATCTCTAACTATACTTCCATAACAAGCAAGTATCCCTATGGCAATAGGCAAGTCAAAGCCAGAGCCCTCTTTCCTTATATCTGCTGGACTAAGGTTAACAACTACTTTCTTAGGATACATCTCATATCCACTGTTTTTTATTCCAGCTTTTACCCTTTCTTTACTTTCTACTATGGCAGTATCACCAAGACCGACTATGTTGAAGCTAGGTAAACCATTGCTCAAATCTACTTCAACCCTTACCAAATATCCTTCTACTCCAAAAAAACTTGCACTTAAAATTTCAGCTAACATACCATCCTCCTTTTGTCTATTAATATTATTTGTTATTTTTTTGTTTTTCCTTTTCAATTATTGACCAACATATAATAATCAATTATAATAAAATCTAAGAATTTTTAGATAATTAAGAAATATTTAAAAAGAATTGGTATATATGAAAATCTTGGTGTTTCCTATAATAGTTTATGTAAAATACAAAAGAATCATTTATTGTATGTACCCTTTAAAAATCTTGATATGCATATATATGGGAATATTGATTTAAATAGAGACAACCTTTTTAATAAAATAGTCAACAGAAAAAAAGAAAGGATTTGTTATGAAACCAATTATTTCTTATATTTAATTTTAAAAGATATGGGTTATAATCTTTATCTTATTGGTACCCAAACTAAAGAAGATGATAACTTTTACGACTATCCTATTATCAAAGTAATCATTGGTAAAAAATACTTATTTAGTAGATGTAGGTTTTGGAGATAACTTTATAAAACTTCTTTTATTAAAAGAGAGAATATGTATAGATGAGAAAGGAAGGATATCGAAAACAGTTTATAATATATAATCAAGTAGAAGATATAGAAAATTTTTATAATAGAAAAGAATGATATATCCATCCAACTGATTCTATATTTAAACAAAATTTATTCTGCTCAAAGGAATACTTAGATGATTAAATTAGTTATAAATTTGTTAATTTTTAATTAAATCCACTTATCTAAAAGTTATCATAAGAAACACCAATTTTTTTAGCTGTTTGAACTCCTAAAAAATTTGGTAGATATAATAATTACCTAATCTCATTTCTTTTATTAGCCCCTTTATTTTCTAAATAATAAATATAATAAAATAAACTTTCTTAATGCAATATTTTAAAGATATTAAGAACTATTGAGTCTTATTACTTTTGTATATTCTATATTATCTTTGTCTCAAGACAAAATTAATAAAAAACGTCCATTATTTTCTTCGGATTAAAGAAGCTAACTCAAAAATTAAAGATAAATAAAAAGTTAATAAAACCTCTTTTCAAGTTTAATTTTTTTATCTACAGTACAGCTAACCTTTTAGGTTGGCTTTATTTTAACATAGTGTTTACATCAATAAAAATAATCATTTACTTTTAATTTAAAATTTAACTAATAATACTCTTCCAAACTTCTCCCATTGCTAATGCCCGATTTAGCCAATTCTATATCTGTTTTAATAGTAGAGGCTTCATAGGCAGTTTCAAAATCAACTATTTCTTCTTTATATAATTTTAAAATTTCACTATCAAAATTTTTCATGCCAAGGTTCTCACTTTTTTTAATAATTTCCGGTATTTTTCTCATTCCTTCTTCTGTAGTTATTAGTTCTGCAATAGTTCCTGTATTAAGCATCACTTCTGTAACTACCCTTTTTCCTTCATCAATAGTTTCTAATAACCTTTGACTAATTACTGCTCTGATATTTTCAGCCAATTGATATCTCAAACTTTTGGTTCTATGTGACGGAAAATAATCTAAAATTCTTGTTATTGTTTTGACTGCAGTAATTGTATGCAAAGTAGATATAACAAGGTGTCCTGTTTCACTAGCCTTAATAGCGGCTTCTATTGTTTCTTGATCTCTCAACTCACCCATAAATATAATATCTGGATCTTGCCTCAAAACATATTTAAGAGCACTTTTATAGTCTCTTATATCATCTGGAATTTCCTTTTGACTTATTATAGATTTCTTATCTTTATGCAAATACTCTATTGGTTCTTCAAAACTGATAATATTTTTGCCATATGTTTCATTTATGTAGTTTAGCATAGCCGCTACAGTAGTTGATTTCCCACTTCCAGTTGCTCCAGTTACTAATATTATTCCATTTTTTTCCCTAGCTATATTTTTTAGTACTTCTGGTAATTTTAATTCTTCTATTGTTGGAATATCAAAAGGTATTGCCCTAACTACTAACAAATACGAACCTCTCGTATAAGATATGTTTATCCTAAATCTTCCTAATCCTGATATAGAGTAAGAAAAATCCGTACTTAGTTCTTCTGCTAATTCTTTCTTCCTTTTTTCATTTGGAATAAGCTCTTCTACTATTTTTATCAAATCTTCCTGATATAATTTAGTTTCTTCTTCCACACGCTTCAATTGACCATTAATTCTAATTATGGGAGTATTTCCTACTTTTAAATGAAGGTCTGAACCTTTTTTTTCCATCAAAATATTGAGCCACTTATCTATTTTCATCTATACCCCCAAAACAAATTAAATAATCTTTAAATATTTCTATTATATTATTCAATTTTTAATTTAAAGTCCTTCTAAATAAAAAAATAATATAAGCTTTAATATTATAATTTGTCAAATTTTATTTATTTTTTCAATTTAATTATTGATTTATAAAGAGATTTATTATAATATATCCTTATAGAAAAGAGAGCTGTTGGTTTCATCATCATCTATAACTACCGACAAATTACTCTCTTTTCTTTTATTTTTTGATTAAATTTTATATGCTAACACTACTCGATATGCTACTGATTCTGTAATATGTTCATCTGAACCTGTATTTATATCTTTAGACACATTTAATTCTATCATAAAATTTTTTATATCTAATCCAAGTCCCATCGCACTAAATCCACCATTATTAAACCCTTCTTGAGGTGATTCTAATATTACTTGATAACCAAATTGCCCCTTAATGTATGGATTAATAATTTTTTTTTCAAATATATAATATTTCAGATTGATGTAAACAGGCGCCCTCAAGATTGTTCTTTTTATCCCTTCCTTGTTAAAGAAAGTAAATTGAGAAAACTCTATTCCACCACCAGCTTCAAATTTAGAAGTAAATCTATAATATGTTTCTATTCCAAAAAAATTTAAACTTTTCCATTTATACTCTCTACTTGCAAGTTTATAATATCCTGCTTTTCCACCTTTTATCTCTAAAGAGATGTCATCTATGCTACTAGCAATTATTAAATTTACAAACAGTATAAACATTAATATTATTTTTTTCATATTTTCCTCACTTTCACATCCGCATACACTACATTTTAACAAAAAATCACTAAAAGTAAATTATTTATTAAATATTTTTTTATAGGTACTTTTATAAAAGTAAATAGCAAATATAAATGTTATAGTTTCTGCAAATAAAGTTCCATACCAAATTCCCTCTACTCCCATGAATATAGGTAACAAATAAAGACCTAATGTTACCAAACCTAATCCTCTTAGGAATATTAATAAAGTACTTATCCTTGATTGTTCTATACTTTGAAAAAAATTAGCTAAATATATATTTATTCCCATAAAAATAGTTCCACTAAAAAATTTAGGCATTGCTTTTACTGTAATAAAGATTAATTCCTTGTCCGATTTATTAAATAGACGTACTATTGACTTTGAAAAAAATATGCTCATTAGCAAAACAACTACAGCCACCATTAAATTCATACTCAAACCATATTTATTCACTTTATCTACTCTTTTATATAATTTCCCACCATAATTAACACTTATGATAGGTTGTGCCCCTTGACTAACTCCTACATAAATAAGGTAAACTAAAAAATTTATGTTGAGTATTATGCTAAAAGCCGAAACAGATTTTTCTCCTGCTATAGAAAATAATACCCAATTAAAGATAAATATGGATATTCCACTTGAAAGATCATTTACAAAACTAGGACTACCTATTTTTATTATTCTTTTCAAGTTTTTTAATTTAACTTTTACAAATCTCAAACTAAGAGTATTTTTTTTTGAAAAAAAATGTGTAATTAATACTATTGAATAACTAATTTGAGCTATGCCTGTAGCTAGACTTGCACCTTTCATTCCCATTTCCATTGGAAAAATGAATATATAATCAAGTATTATATTCACAACTCCACAGAGTATCATTCCCCACATTGTCACATTTGGATTCCCATCATTTCTAATAAATATATTTAACGTATGAGGTACCAAATAAAAACCTGTAAATAAACTTATTGTATTCAAATATTCCTTTGCTAGTGGATATACTTCTTCAGTTGCTCCTAAGCTAAAGATTATTTTATCTAAAAATACTCTTTGAATTAAAATATAAATAATTGAAGTAATTACAGCTATGGTAAAACTTGTTCCAAACAACTCCCTTTTACTTTCTTTCTCTCCCCTACCCAAATCTATGGCAGCTGCAGTTGCTCCGCCAACACCTAACAAAAGACCTGTACTTGAATAAAGGGTAAACATTGGTAAAATTGTGTTAAGGGCTGCTAATCCTAAACTGCCTACACCTCTTCCTATAAATACAGTATCTATAAATATTAATATACCAATAGCTAGACTTCCTGTTATAGATGGTATCAAGTACTTTACAAATAAATTTAAAACATTTTCCTTTTTTAATCTTTCCATTTTCTTCCTCCTTAGGCGGAAGCCATTATACACCCTCGACTTACCCTAGAGTCAAGAAGGAATAAATATTTTTATTTAATTTTTAAAATTTAATTTTTAAAATTTATTTCTTTATCATTTTTTCACCTCAAAAAAAAAGATAGAATATCCTTCTACCTATGTTTTACTCCTATTTTATATAGTTCTAACCTCTTAATGCATTAATAATTAACTCAGCTGTAGCAATATTTGTTGCACAGGGTATCTTATGTACATCGCAAAGTCTTACTAAAGCCTGTATATCTGGTTCATGTGGTTGAGCTTTTAATGGATCTCTAAAAAAGAATACAGCTTTAATCTTTTCAAGTGCTATATCTGCTCCAATTTGCTGATCTCCCCCAAGAGGTCCCGACAAGTATCTATGCACTTCCAAATCTGTAGCTTGTATAATTCTATTGCCTGTAGTACCTGTTGCAACTAATTCATAGTCCATAAAAAAATCCTTATGTTTTTTTGCAAAATCTACCAATTCATCTTTTTTTCTATCATGTGCAATTAATGCAATTTTTTCCATAAATCCCCTCCTTTATTCAAAATATTTTCTCATATAAAAATTCCTTTTTCAAGAATTTTAGTGTATATATGTAAATTTTTTCATATAAATTTTATATTTTTATTATTTTTTCCCTTTATTTATCAGGCAGTTAAAACTTAACAAATAAAATCATTTACAAATAGTATTTTTTTTCATAATTTTATAAAATATATTTGAGAGTAAGGTGTTGGGCAAAGAATATATGAAATTTGTTTAGTAAAGAAGAAGTTCTTTCTAAAAAATCGGAAAAAAAGAGTTTACTTGGTAAACTCTTTTTGATTTAAAATAATGTTTTTTGCTTATTCTCTTCTACTATTATTTCATCTTCCTTCTTACTATCAGTTTTAGTAAGATTAACAAACTCTTCTTCACTAAGTATTTTCACTGTTCCTAATTCTTCAACTTTTTTAAGTTTGCTTCCTGCTTTCTCTCCAACTATAAGATAATCAAGTTTTTTAGAAACACTACCTACATTAATTCCACCTAATGATTCAATTACTTCTTTTATTTCATTTCTCTTATAATGAATTAGTTTTCCTGTAAATAAGAATGTTTTTCCAACAAATTCAGAATTTAATTGTTTCTCCTCCACTTCTACTTGAGCAAAATTAACTCCAAATTCTTGTAGCTTCTTTACAATTTCTACATTACTTTCTTTTCTAAAAAAATTATAAACAGAACTAGCTACTTTGTTTCCAACTTGATCTATATTTATAAGTTCCTCTTGAGACATTTCCATCAAACTTTCTATATTTTTACTATGGGAACTAAGTAAATTAGCCAAAAACTTTCCTACAAAAGGAATTCCCAAAGCATAAAGTGTTTTACTATATGGTCTTTTTTTACTTTCTTCAATAGAATTAATCAAGTTATCTACACTTTTGCTACCCATTTTTTCAAGGGTTTCAAGTTCTAATCTTGCCTCTTTTAATCTAAATATATCTGTAATATCTTTTATCTTTCCTATTTCAATCAGTTTTTCAACTATTTTACTTCCTAATCCATCTATATTCATTGCATCTCTTGACACAAAATATTCAATTTTTCTTTGAACCTTAGCATCACATAGGTCATTAGAACATTTTATAGCAACTAAACCTTCTTCTTGAATTAATTCTGAGCCACATACAGGACAATTTTTAGGTTCTACTATTTCTACCTCTTCACCTGTTCTTAGTTCCTTTACACTTCTTATAACTTGTGGAATAATTTCAGCAGCTTTTTCTATAAAAACTGTATCACCTATTTTAATATCTTTTCTTCTAATTTCATCAAAATTGTGTAGACTTGCTCTTTTAACTTTACTTCCACTTACTTCTACTTCTTGCAACTCTGCAACTGGAGTAACTGTTCCCATACGACCTACTTGAAATGTTATACCTAACAACTTAGTACTTACTTGTTTAGCAGGAAATTTATAAGCAATTGCCCATCTTGGACTTTTTGTTGTATTTCCAAGAATATTATGATGTTCAAATTTATTTAATTTTATAACTAAACCATCTGTTTCATAATCTAATCCATACCTTTTTTCTTCCCAAAAACCAATTTTTTCTTCAAGTTCATCTACATCTTTACACACATGATAGACTCCAGTTGTTTTAAGCCCTATCTTAGCCAAAAAATCTAAACTTTCACTATGCTTTTTTATCCCAAGATTTTCTCCACCAACCAAATAATAAAAGTAACAATCTAATTTTCTATCTTTCACTATATTCGCATCTAATTGTCTTAGTGTACCACTTGCAGCATTTCTAGGATTTGCAAAAGGTTCTTCTCCACCTTCTACTCTTTTTTTGTTAATCTCATCAAATCTAGAAAGAGGCAAAACTATCTCCCCTCTTACTTCTACACTTACATCTTCCTTTAAATAATGTGGTATACTTTCTATTTCCATTACATTTTCAGTTACATCTTCACCTATAACTCCATCACCACGAGTCACAGCTTTTACTAAACGCCCATTTTCATAATGAACACTTATACTCAAACCATCTAATTTCAATTCAAGTACATATTCAAACTCTTCATCTATATTTTTTTTTACTCTTTTATCAAAATTTTCTATATCTTTTGTATTATATGTATTTGAAAGACTCAACATAGGTTTTTTATGTTCTACTTTCTGAAACTTACTTTCTTTAAGACTAGAACCTATTTTTTGACTTGGAGAATTTTCATCTTTATATTCTGGATATCTTTCTTCTAATTCCTCTAGTTTCTTGAGGAGGTTATCATATTCTGTATCTCCTATCAAACTCTCATTTTTAACATAATAAAAATAGTTATACCTTTCTAAGTCTTGCCTTAATTTAATTATTTTATCTTTAATTTCCATTTTATCCCTTCTATTCTATTTATTTCCTAAATAATATCATATTTTTTTTACATAAACAAGATTTCAAAAAACCAAAAAAAGAAAAATGGAGTAGTACTTCCCTTACTACTCCATCATTTTTATTATTAGTTTTAGATTTGAATTTTAATTATAGACTTAATAAATTGATTAATGCTTTTTTAGAAAATTCAATTTCCTCTTTTATGTCAAAAGTTACTTTTTCTCTTAATTTTGCATATAAGCTCTTGGCTCTTAATTCTTCAATATTAATTATAATATTTACTAAATCCTCTAATCTATCTTTAGAGTATCCTACTTCTTTTAAATGGTTTGAAAATAATTTAGTAACTGCTTCTAATGTTTTAGAATCTCTTCTATCTTCACACTCATTTATTACTAAACTTGCTCTTCCACTTTCTAAGTATAAATTGTCATACATAACAAAGAATTCTGAATTGTCATTATAATAGTTGTATCTGAATTCTATCCAATTTTCTAATTTTGCCTTTAAACTTCCATCTGCTTCTAAAATAGAATCTACTTTTGTTAATAAATCATCATAATATTTTTTTACTATCTCTTCTAAAATTCCTTCTTTTGAGTCAAACATAAAGTAGAATGAACCAGTAGTAGTATCTAGAGCTTCACAGATATCTTTTATACTAGTTTCTTTATATCCTCTCTTGTAGAATAACTCTTCTGTAATTTGCAAAAATTTCTTTCTTTTTTCTAATGTGGCTTTTCTCATTTTTTTACAACACCTCTCTCTAAAACTTGTCTTTTTCAAATCTAAAATTTCATAATAAGCCAAACTTTGTTCAGATGATAAAAATAAATATCATTTTCAAACAATATTATTTTAAATAATCTTAAAGTTTTTGTCAATAGTCTTTTACTTTATTGACTATAAATTTAATCTTATTTTATTCCATAACAAAGTCCAAAAAACAAACATATTCTTTGTTGACTTATCAACACCAAGGTTAACAAGATGTTAAAAAATAAATTTTAAAATAGACACTCTCCTATTAAAAATATTTTTACAACAAAAAAATAATCTAAAATTAAAATAAAATATTTTATCCCTAATAAATTATACTACTATTTTATAAAAAAAACTACTTTAAAATAATTTTATTTCATTATATTTGTCATATATTTATACCATTTTTCAAGTTTTTTGAAAAGCTTTCATTTTATTTTTTATTAAAATTTATATTTATTCTATATAAATCTTACTCTAGTTCAACTATCAAATTCTTGCTTATTTTTGTCATTTTTGATAAAATACAATGAAAATAATTTTATAGGAGGTAAAAAATGTCTAAAATATTAGTTTTAGGACACAAAAACCCTGATACTGATTCTATCTGTTCTGCTCTAGCATATGCTAATCTAAAGGAAAAATTAGGATTAAATGTTGAAGCAATAAGATTGGGAAATTTAAATAAAGAAACTGAGTTTATATTAAACCACTTTAACTTAGAAGCACCAAGATTAGTCGAGAGAGCTGAAGTTGGTCAAGAGCTTATTTTAGTTGACCACAACGAAGCTGGTCAATCTATTAATAACAGAGAAAATGCAAAAATTCTAGAAATCATTGATCACCATAGAATCGATTTATCTACTGCAGAACCTATAAATATGAGATTTGAGACTGTTGGTTGTTCATCTACAATCATTTCAAAAATCTATGAAGAAAAGGGTGTTGAGATAGATAAAATTATGGCTGGAATTATGTTATCTGCAATTTTATCAGATACTTTAATATTTAAATCACCTACTTGTACAGAAGAAGATGTAATTCAAGGGAAAAAATTAGCTAAAATAGCT
>CAZFBB010000033.1:0-22383 GCA_964517235.1 uncultured Fusobacteriaceae bacterium | reverse complement strand
CTTATTAATTTTGAAGGTAAAAAAAATCTTTCAAATTTGAATAGGAATTTATTAAATACTGCTAATCCTTCTAATTTAAACAGGTAGGGTATAGAAGTATCATTCAGGTATCAAAAGAATAGTTTAAGATTAACAGAATACCAAATGAGAAGTTTAAAAGGGATAAAAAGATTATGGTACATAATTTATTTAGCTCATAATTATTTAAATTTCATAAGAGAAAAAGACAAGGAAAAGAATTTAGGAGAAATTATAGAAGAGGAAAGATTAAAGAATAAAAAACATGTTATTTTGAAAATACTTGATTTAAGAGAACTAGGAATGAAAAGACAAGAAATCCTAGATATTTTCATAAAAAAAGTAGCCTAAATTAATAGGCTAGCTTAAATTCGACCAAAAACGCACAAATCGAGTACTTTAGAAATTATGATTTATAATTCAAACTACAAAACTTTTAGTCAAACCAATAGAAAAAGGGCAATTTTACAATTGTCCCAGTTTATATATCCTTCTACAAAACTCATTTCTAAAGAGAAATATTAGTTTTTACCTTTCAAATCAATCTCTTAATTCTTTAATTAATTCTAATAACTCTCTGCTAACTTCTTCATTAGAAATTTGACAAGTTCCTGCTGCTTTATGTCCTCCACCATTTCTACTTAACATCAACTCTCCAATATTAGCTTTTGAACTCTTATTAAATATAGACTTCCCTACTGCAAATACAGTATTTTGTTTTTTCAACCCCCATATAACTTGTATGCTTACATTAATCTCTGGAAATAAAGCATACTTCATAAATCTATTTCCGGGATAAATTATCTCTTCTTTTCTAAGGTCTACTACTAATACATTCCCATATATTTTGGAATTTTCTTGAATTTGATTTTTAAAATTCTTTTCATACTTCATATACAAGTCTATTCTCTCTTTTACATCAGGCAGTTTCAATATATCTTCTATTCCATGGTCTTTACAATAGTCAATAAGATCCATCATAAGATTGTAATTAGAAATAGTAAATTCTCTAAACCTTCCTAATCCTGTTCTAGCATCCATCAAAAAACTTAGCAACTCCCAACCTTCTGGATGTAATACATCTTCAAGAGAAAAGTTTGCCGAGTCAGCTTTATCAACTGCTACCATCATTTCTTCACTAACATTTTTAAACTTCTCTTTCCCTCCATAATATTCGTATACTACCCTTGATGCTGAGGGGGCTTCTGGATCTATTATATGATTTGGTCTTTGACCTATATTTCTTATTACTTCGCTCAAATGATGGTCAAATACTAAATAGGCCTCTTTAACATAAGGAAGATTTGTAATTATATCTCTATCAGTTATCTCTATGATTCCATCTTGCATATCTTTTGGATGTACAAACTTTATATCCTCTATCATATCAAGCTCTTTTAATAGTACAGCACAAACTAATCCATCCATGTCACTTCTTGTAACTAATCTATATTTACCCATATCGTCCTCCTTTTTCTTCTAACTTTATTTACTCTAAAAGAGTTTAATTCCTCTTTTCAACTTTATTTCTCTCCTATTTATGAAAACTTGAAATTATGACCTATATGTTATATGATAAAAAAGGCTTTTTAAATAGGTTAGTGAAAGAGGAAAACAAAATTTTTCTCAAAAAAAAGGTTTTATTTGTTTTTAATTTAAGTGTACCTACATAAGAAGTTTAGAATCAATTATCTTGTATTACTTTTATATTAAAACAAATGATCAATTTTTCGTAAAATCATCTGTTTTTCTTCAATATGAGAAAAGGAATATCCCTCTTCTGTTCTTATCCTATCAAATAATATCCATAGTATATTATATAAACGTTATTTTTTATATTATTTTTTAATTTGATTTATTTTTTATTTTGTGATATATTTAGTTTATAGGTAGAATAATTTATTAAAAATATTATAACAAATCAATGATTTATTATTATTTTCATTTAATAAATTATATCGTAATCTTGTTATAAAAACAAAAATTTTCCTAATAGAGAGGGGAAAAAACAATGAAAAAACTAATCTTAATTATCACTAATGGTAGTTGCTTTAGTTTTTTTATTGAAAATATCTAAACACTAATAAACATTATTGGTAGAGGAGAAATAATTTTACTTCTACTAATAAAACAACAGAAGGCAGAAGATTAAATAGACCTATTGAATTGAATTTTCTTCCTAGCAAACAAGTAAAAATTATCATGACATTTACACTTACAAATGCTCAAAAACTATTTATATTAAAAAGGAGAAAAATGAAAAAGATAAAATTAATTATATTTTTTATAATATTGATAACACTTATAGGATGTCGTGAAGAGGGTCCACCACATATTATTACAATTCCAGCCATTGTACGACCTAACTTGAAAATTGATATGGTTTATCAAATTGGAAAATTAATTAGTCAGTGTGCTAGACAACCTGAACAAGCCTCAACTTTAACCAGTGAATTTGATAAAAAACTTTTTTCTAATTATAAAGAGATATTTCCAGTTTCTGTTGAAGATGAAGTTATCATGGGTCAAACTTTAGGTTATGTCATAGGGGAACTTATTGAAGGGTGTACTAGACAACCAGAAATTGCTATTGAACTAATTACACTAACTGAAAAATATATAGGTAATTATTCAATGAACCTTTATACTGATACCATGATAGATTTTATGACTCCACCTGCAGTTGGAAAATACATTGAAGGAAGTGGAAGACAACCAATAGTCCAACCTTTATTAGAAGATATCCTCAAAAAATTCATAGGTATATAAAATTCACTCTAATAACTTAAGAATAAAAAAGCCCTTAATGTTAACTTTAAGGTTGAGACTGTGGACAAACGAAATTTTCTTAAAAAAAGGTTTTGTTTATTTTTATTTAATATAACTAAAATAAAAATTTAGATTAAATTAAGAAAGGAATCCTAAAGGATTTAGGCTGTTTGGAGCAAGTTTTTAAATTTAGTGACTATAGGACTGTAGTAGTTACTTAATTATTTCTTATATGAAATATTTGATTTTTACTGAATAAGAAAGGATTTATTCTACTTAAATTCACTTATGTCTCTAAGACCTTGTATTACTTTTGTATCAAGACAAAAGTAATGATATTTTTTCAAAAAAATAGTTGTTTGTCTTCAACCTGAAAAGAGCTAAATATTAGCTCTTTTTAGATTATTTTATGTTCCTTTTCATATTTCAATATTAAATCTTCCTTTAAAAGGGTAATAGCTATATCATCTAAACCATTTAATAATTTATGTTTATGAAAAGAGTTAATTTTAAATGGAATTTCCAAACCATATTTATCTTGAATAAGTTCTTCCTCCAAATTAACATCTAATTTATACCCTTTATATTTATAAGTATTTTCAAATAGTCTATCCATTATTACATTGTCTACTTTTATAGGCAATATACCATTATTAAAGCAATTATTAAAAAATATATCTGCAAAGCTTGGAGCAATTATAACTCTAAAACCATAATCTTCAAGAGCCCATGGTGCATGCTCTCTACTCGACCCACAGCCAAAGTTTGACCGTGATATAAGAATACTACTCCCCTTATATCTCTCCTCATTAAATACCGAATCTTCTATTAATTTATCATTTTCATCGTATCTAAACTCATAAAATGCAAATTGTCCAAAGCCACTTCTTTCTATTCTCTTTAAAAATTGCTTTGGAATTATAGCATCTGTGTCTACATTAGTTCTATCTACTGGTAATACTAATCCATTTAATCTATCAAAAGCTTTCATTTTTACCTCCTACAATTCACGTACATCAACAAATTTCCCAGCAATTGCCGCTGCTGCTGCCATACTTGGTGATACAAGGTGTGTTCTTCCCCCACGCCCTTGACGTCCTTCAAAATTTCTATTTGACGTGCTTGCACAACGTTCTTTAGGCTTTAATTGGTCTGGGTTCATTGCTAAACACATTGAACAGCCCGAATCACGCCATTCAAAACCAGCTTCAATAAAGATTTTGTCTAAACCTTCCTTTTCTGCAAGAGCTTTAACCCTTTGTGAACCAGGCACTACCAAAGCAGTTACACTGTCTGCGACTTTTTTCCCCTTGGCCACTTGACTCGCTATTCTAAGGTCTTCTATACGTCCATTAGTACAAGAACCTATAAAAGCATAATCAATTTTTATATCTGTCATCTTTATTCCCGGCTCTAATCCCATATATTCAAGTGCTTTTTCACAAGCATTTTTATCATCTACATCTACAAAATCATTTGGATTAGGTACTAAATCAGTAATGCTTCCTCCCATACCCGGACTAGTTCCCCAAGTGACTTGTGGTTCTAATCTATCCAAATCAAATTCTATAGTCTTTGTATATATAGCACCTTCGTCTGAAACTAACTCCTTCCATTCTTCTACCACTCTCAAAAATTCGCTTCCTTGTGGAACATATTTTCTTCCTTCTAGATAGTCAAATGTAGTTTTATCAGGTGCCATAAGTCCCGCTCTTGCTCCTGCTTCTATAGCCATATTACAAATTGTCATACGTTCCTCCATAGTCATATTTTTCACTGCTTCTCCAGTAAATTCAAGAACATAACCAGTTCCAAAATCAGTCCCATACTCACTAATTAATCCCAAAATAACATCTTTGGCACTTACCCATTTTCCAAGTGTTCCATTTAATTTTATATTCATAGTTTTTGACTTTTGTTGATGAAGACATTGTGACGCTAAAACATGCTCTACTTCACTAGTTCCTATTCCAAAAGCAAGAGCTCCAAATGCTCCATGTGTTGCTGTATGTGAATCACCACAAACTATTGTTTTCCCCGGTTGAGTAAGTCCCAGTTCTGGCCCGATAACATGTACTATTCCTTGCTCTATACTATCTAATCCAAATAACTCTATGCCAAAATTTTTACAATTTTCCTCTAATGTTTCTATTTGCTTCTTAGAAATTGAGTCTGTTATATTATATCTATCTTTAGTTGGTACATTATGATCTATTGTTGCAAACGAGAGATTAGTCCTTCTTACTTTTCTATTTGCAAGTCTTAATCCTTCAAATGCTTGTGGTGAAGTTACTTCATGTAAAAGGTGCAAATCAATATAAATTATTGCTGGTTTTCCATCTTCAGCTTCTACTAAGTGTTTTTCCCAAATTTTTTCATACAGTGTTTTTCCTGCCATGATTCCTCCTTTTGCCAGCTATTAAGCTAATCTCTTTTAAATTGTCCTAGTATTATATACCAATTTTAAAATAAATAAAAATAATTAAATTTTATGGTTATCATTAGTCTAATTTATGGTATAAAAATTTCCTAATTATTAACTATCAATTTTCAAAATTTTCTATCAACTACTTACTAAATAAGATGCATATAGCTTTCTCTAAGAAAATTCTTTAACAAAAAATAAAAGAAGCCCATAAAAGGCTGAGACTGAAGACAAATAAAATTTTCTTAAAAATGAAGTTTTATTTGTCTTTGATTTTAAGTGTACCTATATAAGAAATTTAGATTAAATTAAAGAAAGGAACCTTAAGAATTAGGAGCTGTTTGAGCTCCTTAAGAGCGAGTTTTTAAATTTAGTGACTGTAGTAATTACTTAATCTTATTTCTTCTTTGAGTACCTGATTTTTACTGAATAAGGAAGACTTGTCTGACGTAAATTCAGTTATGTGTTCAAGACCTTGTATTACTTTTGTATCAAGACAAAAGTGATGATGTTTTTTCAAAAAACTAGTTGTTTGTCTTCAAATTGTTCACTTTATGTTAATATATAGGATTTATATCTTCAAAAATTCTGCTACAGACTCTTTCATTTTATCCACATCTATAATACTTTTATGTTTTACTTCCTTCTGTTCTAATTTATCTATACTTTTTGGTATAGCTAAACCAGTCAGTTTAAAAAGCTCTTCTGCAAGTTCAAAATCTGTTTTATCCTTATTACTTTCTCCACTTATTGCCTCTACTACAGACCTCGTAAATTTATATGGGCTTGCTGTAGCTGTAATTAGTGTTTTTGTATTATTATCTCCTGTAGCTTTTATATAGTCTTCATATACTTTGTATGCCACTGCTGTATGTGGATCTATTACATATGAATATTTATCATAAACATCTCTTATTACTGATTTTGTTTCTTCATCTGTTGTAAATCCAGCATAAAAATTATTCAATTTTACCTTTAGTTCTTGAGGTAGTTCATACCTCCCTTTTTCCTTCAAATCACTCATTAATCTATCTATTAATTTGTCATTTTTATTAGATAAAGTTTCTATAAATCTCTCAAGATTGCTAGAAATTAGTATATCCATACTAGGAGTTATTGTTGTTTCAAATTTTCTATTAATATCATAAATACCTGTATTTATAAAATCTGTAAGAACATTATTTACATTACTTGCACATACAAATCTATTTACTGGTAATCCCATTTTATAAGCATAATATGAAGCTAAGATATTCCCAAAATTTCCTGTTGGTACTACTACATTTATATTTTCTCCTACACTAATCTTGCCAGCTTTTACAAGATTAAAGTATCCATAAAAATAATATACAATTTGTGGTACTAATCTACCTATATTTATTGAGTTTGCACTAGAAAAACTATAACCATTAGCTTCTAATCTTCCTTTAAATTCGTTGTCATTAAGGATTACTTTCATTCCACTCTGAGCATCATCAAAGTTCCCTTTTATAGCAACTACATGGGTATTTTCTCCCTCTTGCGTTATCATTTGAGCTTTTTGTATATCACTTACCCCATCAGTTGGGAAAAATACTATGATTTTTATTCCATCATTATCTGCAAATCCTTCTAAAGCTGCTTTTCCTGTATCTCCACTAGTAGAAGTGAGAATTACTGTTTCATCCCTTTCACCAGATTTTTTCTTCGCTTCCCTCATAAATTTGGGCAAGATGGACAAAGCAATATCCTTAAAAGCCAATGTGGGTCCTTTAAAAAGCTCTAAAAAACCTATATTACCAAACTTTTTTAATGGTACTATCTCTTTATCTTCAAATTTATCTCCATATGCTTCATATACGCACCTTTCTACTTCTTCCCTTGTAAAATCATTTAGAAAATAACTAAGTACCTCTACTGCCATCTCTTGATAGGTATATTTTAAATATTTTTCATTTCTAATATCAATCGTATCAAATTTTTCTGGCACATATAATCCACCATCAGAAGCAATACCTTTTTTTACCCCCTGTGCAAAGCTTACTTTTTCTCCTATATTTCTTGTGCTATAATAGACTTTATCCATAATGCTCCCCCTTAATTTTGTCTACTTATTTCGTACATCAATAGTAAAAAATAAATACTCTCGACTATTCTATCATAAATACAAAAAAATGGAAGTATTTTATCTATAGATATTTTAAATACAAAATATATAAGAAATAAATAAAGAAGTGTAAGTTATAACTGATAAGTAATAAGTATTAAAATGATTAAATTTTCAATAGACAAAATTTTTGTACTCTTGCTTTTATTGATTTTTGAATTAATCACAAGTATACTCCTACTAGGGGAAGATTATATAATCAATATTATTATTTTATTAAAAAACTATGTTTAAAAATCAAGCCTTTCCTTTGAACTCCAAAGTTTCAAGAAAATCTTTTTTAATTTAATTATAAAAGCATTAAATATTAACAAATAAATTTAGAAAAAAACTTTCACTTATAACCCTTTAACATATATTAAATAAGCAATTTTGCATAAAACTAACTTGAGAGGAGCCTTTTTAAAATGGCAAATAATGTGTTTAAAGATGGAGATTTTTACCAAATTATAGAGAAAAGATATAAATTTATCCAAGATGTATACCTAAGGGATAACAAGCCATGGGTAATAGGCTACAGTGGTGGCAAGGACTCTACGGTTATTGCTGATTTAGTTATAGAATCTATAAAAAGATTACATAAAAATAAGAGACACAAAAAAATATTTCTAATCAGTTCAGATACTATGGTAGAAAACCCCATGATAGAAGATTATATTCATAAAAATATAAAAATGATAGATGAATATGCTAAAAAGGAAGGATTGCCAATAAGTGCAACTCTTATTAAACCCCTTTTAGAAGATAGCTTCTGGGTAGGATTAATTGGTAAAGGATATCCTGCTCCACAACAAAAATTTAGATGGTGTACAGATAGATTAAAGATAAAACCAGCAAATGCTTTTGTTAAAGAACAAGTAGATAAATATGGTGAAGTAGTAATGATATTAGGTGTTAGATATGATGAATCATTATCTAGAAATATAATTATGGATAAACATAAAGTAGAAGGAAAAGTTCTTAGAAAACATACTACTCTTAACAATGCCCTTGTATTTACTCCCATAGAAGACTTTTCTACAGATGACGTTTGGAAATATCTACTTACTAAAAATCCTAATGGATGGCAAGGAGATAATGAATTTCTCATGAGTCTTTATCAAGATTCCTCTGAAGGTGAATGTCCATTAATGGTTGATAAATCAAAACCATCTTGTGGTAATAGTAGATTTGGTTGTTGGACTTGTACAGTAGTTGTACAAGATAAATCACTAAATGGATTTATCCAAACTGCCAAAAAAGGTAGAGATAAGGAAACTATTAAAAAGTTAACTCCTTTAGCTCAATTAAGAAACTGGTTAAAGGATAATAGAAATAATAATGAGTTAAGAGAACATAAAAGACAAAATGGAACTTTATATAAAGTACAAACAAAAGAAGGGTTTAAAACTGGTTTGGGTCCATATAACTTTGAGGGAAGAAAGAAGATTTTGAAAAAATTGTTAAAAGCTCAAGTTGAAAGTGGCCTTGAACTAATTACAGAGGAAGAGTTAAAGCTAATTCAAAAAGAATGGAGTAATAGATTGGGAGATCTATCAAACTCAGTAAATAATGTCTATAAAGAAGTGTATGGTAAAAATATTTTTGCTGAAAAACAGGCTATGACTTATTTAAATGAAGATTTAGATTTATTAAGAAGTATCTGTATCAAAGAAGGTGTAAGCATTGAACTAATTCGAAGATTATTAAAGGTAGAGCAAAAATACTATGGTTACCAATATAGGTCTGGTCTATATAGGGATATAGAAAATATTTTAAATGAAGAATGGGTACATGAAGATGTAATATCAAGTATAAAGTTTGGTGATATAGATGACAATTAATAAAATTTCTATAAATAATTACGGACTATATTATGGTAGAAATACATATGATTTTTCTATAGAAAATAATGAAAAAAATATTATTTTAATAGGTGGAAAAAATGGCTCTGGCAAATCAACCTTGCTGGAAAGTATTAAGCTTTCTATATATGGAAGTTTGTTTATGGGTTTAAAAAATCCTAATAAACAATATTATGACTATATACTTAGAAAATTTAATGTTAGAGCTTTAAATGAAGGAATAAAAGAAGCCTCTATAAAGATAGAATTTGAGTGGTCGGAAAAAAATAATACTAATATTTATGAAATAGAAAGAATATGGTTCCTAAAAGAAGGGGATAAATTAATTGAAGATGTTAATATAAAAAAGAATAATGAAAACTTAGATTCAGTTAAAATCGAAGATATAGAAACATATTTTAGAACTGTTTTCCCTCAAAAACTCTTTGATTTTTTCTTCTTTGATGGAGAAAATATAACCAAACTAATTTCTGGAGAGTATTTAGAAAAAGAAGTCAAAGAAGCCACACATACCTTATTTGGAATAGATACTTTTAAAAGTCTAAATACCGATTTAACCAATTATATAAATGCAAGGTTAAAATCAAAGGCTTTAGGAGAAAATCAAAGAAAATTAGCTGAAAAGATTAAAGAAAAAGAAAAAATAAATAGTAATTATAATTCTATAGAAACTCGAATAACAGAAGATAAAATTAGACTAGATGAAATGAAATTAAAACTAAAAAACATTGAAAAAAGATTTAAAAAATTAGGTGGTGATATTTATCGGAACAGGTCTGAAAAAGAGATTGAGATAAATATGATTGAAAGGAAAAAGCAAGAAATTGCAGATTATTTAAAGGAGAATATAGCTAATTTTATCCCATTTTATATAAATAAAAACCGAATGAAAGAAGTAGTAAAACAAATTGAAGATGAAAAAGTAAATAGAGAAATATCTATATTTAAACATTCCCTTGAAAACCCTATATTTAAAAGTGTTTTTGAAAAAAGTTTTGACAATCTTGATTCTAAAGTTTTTGAAACTTTTAAAGCAAAATTAATAAAAGAATTCAGTATAAATAATGTACAAAAATTACATAGTTTATCATATGATGAAATTGAAAAAATAAAGAAGATATATGAAGTAGTTTCAACGAATTACAAAAAAACTCTATTAAGTAAAACCAATGACTATCGATTATTAGATAGAAAGTTAACAGTCTTAAGAGAAGAGTTAATATCAATTAGAGGAAATAAGGATATTGAAATAATCTTAAAAGAAATTTCAAATCTCAACAATGAAATTGTCGAACTTAACAAAAAATTAGTAAAAGAAAATGACCTTCTTAAAAAAGAAGAAGAAATTCTAAATGAACTAAATAAAGAAATTAGTGAGATAAAAAATCAAATAATAGGGAAATTGAAGGATGAAAATAAAACCAGTGTAGTTACAGATATTCAAAGTGTTTTAAAAAACTATGTTCATTTAATAAGTGAACGAAAGCTAAAAATTGTAAAAAGTAACTTTATAGAGATGTTTAACAAACTTCATAGAAAAAAAGGATTTATTAAAAATGTCCAAATTGATAGTAAAACTCTCGAGATAAAACTTTACCATAAACATGGTTTGTTAGATAATAGGTTGTTATCTGCTGGAGAAAAACAGGTATATATCTTGTCTTTATTGTTGGCTTTTTTAAAGGCTTCTAACCAAATGATTCCATTAGTTTTTGATACTCTACTAGGTAGACTAGATAAGGATCATAGAGAAAACATCATAAAAGAATACCTTCCAAATGCTTCAAAACAAGTACTCATATTATCTACTGATTCTGAAATAACAATAGAAAACTATCGACTCTTAAAAAAATATATTGCTAAAGAGTATACTAATAATTTCAATATTTCAAAGCAAGAACTAGAAATAAGTAATAGTTACTTTATGTAAGGAGATAATTATGAATTATAGATTAAGAACATCAAAAGATACAGAAAAAATACTTTTAGAACTTAAAACAAAACTTAGTACGATTATTACTCCTAATATACTTTCTCGGTTAGCTATAGGTTTATCACTTAGGCTAGATAATATGAGTAAAAAAAAAATAGAGAAAATTCTAAAAAAATACGATTCAAATGGACTCGAATTCCAACGCCCTACCTTAACTGGAGAGAACGAAATTGCCTTTAAGGTTTTAATGGAGCAATATTGTGGTGAACACTTGACCGATAGTGAATTTTTCCCTAAACATTTTAAATTTCATTTAGAAAGAGGAATCTTTTTATTGAGGAGTGAAATGAACATATCATCAAATTTCGAAATATTTATTACAAATTTAATGAATCTATTGGAGGATAATAATAGCTTATGATTTATTTTGACAATGCTTCTACTACTAGAATCGATATAAAAGTACAAGATATAATGATCGATGTGATAAAGAATTATTATGGCAATTCATCTAGCAAATATTATTCCCAAGCTACAAAAGCTTCTAAAATAATAGAAGAAGCTAGAATAAATACAGCTAGGTATATAGGCGCAAATAAGAACGAAATTATCTTTAATGGTGGTGCTAGCGAAGGGAATAATCATGTTATAAAAGGTATAGCTTTTGAAACTAAAGGTCATATTGTTACTAGCAAAACGGAACATAGCTCAAGTATAAAAGCCTGTGAACAGTTGGAAGAGTTAGGTTATGAAATAACCTATTTGGATGTAAATGATTATGGACAAATTAATATTAACGAACTAAAAAAATCAATTAAAAAAAATACTAGATTAGTTAGTTTAATCTGGGTAAATAATGAAATTGGAAGTATTAATAATATTAACAGAATATCTGATTTTGCAAAATCTATTAACAAAGGAAAAAGTGATAAAAAAAAGATATATTTTCATATAGACGCAACTCAGGGAATAGGTAAAATAAATTTAAATCTAAATAAATTAAATATAGATTTTTTGACGTTTTCCGCTCATAAAATATATGGTCCTAAGGGAGTTGGCCTATTATATGTAAAAGCAGATGAATTTGGTTCCTTACCTTACTTTAAGTCTCTAATCTCTGGTTCCCAAGAAGGTGGACATAGGGGAGGGACATATGCTATTCATAATATTGCTGGGCTTCATAAAGCAATTGAGCTTTTAGAGGAAAATAAGTCTTATTCTAAAAAACTTTGGAAATTAGAAGATTATCTTATTGAAAAACTATCTAAATTTAACCTAATATATAATGGTTATAAGAGAGATGAGAAGGTACCGGGAATTATTAATATCCAAATTCCAAATATAAATAATGAGGTATTTATAAAAGAAAATAGTGAAGAGTTAGCTCTTTCAACTGGTTCAGCCTGTTCGACAACTAAACCATCTCATGTTCTTAGAGCTATTGGTTTAGATAAATTTAGAATTAGAAATTCAATTAGAATATCATTTGGAAAGTTTAATACTTTAGAAGAAATTGATAAATTTTTGGAAATATTAGAAAAATATATGTAACAAGAGTTAAACCTTAAATTTAACCACTAGATTTATGCTAATAACTTGTAAAATTAAATTAGTTTAATATGTGACTAAACAAGGTTTCCTCTTCTCTAATACTTTTTTACATACTCTTTTCTAGTATCCACTTGTAAATAATATTTAAAACTTCTTCACTTATTGTTTCTTCTATTTTTTCATATTCATCTATACTGCCTTTTTGTGCTTTTTGAAAGAGATGATTCACTCCTTCTACTTCTACTACTTTTATATTTTCATTTCCTATTTTATTTAGTATCTCTATATTTTCCTTTGATGACACTTGTATGTCTTTTGTTCCATAGAGGGCAAGTGTCTCTACATCAATGTTTTTTATATGCTCATAAGGATTGTATTTTACAAAATATTTATACCAAATACTTGTACTTTCAGCTGTTTTTTGATTTACATAATATTTTTTTTGCTCTGGTGTCATATAAACAGGATTTTTTTCGTAAACTTTTCTAATTTCTTCATCAACATCTTTTTTATCTTCTACTATAAGATTAAGAATACTGGTAATTTCCCCCATAGCATAAGATTTTGACATAGAATCAAGACCTATACTATCAAGTATTGCACCCGTTTGACTAATTAACAATTCTTTACCTCGTTGACTTGGACTAGCAAGATGAATTATAAAATCTATTTTTCCACCTTTATTATATGCAATATTAGTTACAAGACCACCTTCACTATGACCTAATACACCTATATTTTTATAGCCCAATTCCCTCATTTTCTCTATTGCTCCAAGTAAATCCTTGGCAAAATCCTCTGTTGTACTCCCCTCAAAAATCCCTTCCGATTCTCCTACTCCCCTATCATCATACCTAAATACACCTATTCCCCTACTTGTCAAATAATCACTTAAGAGTAAAAATGGTTTATGCCCAAAGAGCTCTTCATTTCTATCATTTGCCCCACTTCCACTAACAAGTATAACTAATGGAATATTCTTTTTATCTTTAGGAGTTGTAAGTGTTCCACTAAGGTAGAACTTTTCCTTTTGGCTTTGAAATTTTACTTCTTCCACATTATAACTAAATGGTTCCTTTGGTTCTTGTGGTCTATTAAGAACTTTTTTTTCTTTAATATATTCCCCCCTTTCCAACTTTAGCTCATAACCTTGACCCATTTGTATATATCTACCTTTTATTATACCATCCTGCAAAGTTCCTGTGAAAGTAGCACCTATACTAGCTATTTCAATCCTTAATTTACTTCCACTAACCTCTACTTTTGAAAGCTCTATTCCAAAAGCATTTTGATTTGGACTATCCATAGTACCACCATTTTCATTCAATCTAAGAACCAATGGCAATTTGGTACCAAAAACATCTAAATTACCATTCCAAATTCCATCAAATTTGCTAGCAAAAACTCCAATAGTCATAGCTAAAAACAATAATATTTTTTTCATAATCCCTCCTTTTTACCAGTATACATCATTTTTATAATGATATCAAAAACTAATTCTATAGATTGTATGACACTTATCAATAAATTTACTAAGATTTTCAATCTATTAAATATTAATTTTCAATTTTATTGCAAAAAAATGTTTTCAACTACTCACTGGTTACTAACTATTCTTTATTAATTATTAACTATAAGAAAAGAGCTCAATTTCTTGAACTCTTTAGTTATTTACTCTATTTCATTTTTTATTTGTATCCATTCTTTTTCCAACCAATCACTCTTTTTATTTGCTCTTTCAAACTCACTTTTAACTTCTTCTTTTGATTCAGCAAAATTAGCTATAAAATCAAATGATGAATCATAATTTGTAATACTAATAAGTTTTACATCAGCTTTTGGATAGATTGTATATAATACTTTTCCAAAATTATTTATTTTATTTCCAGAAAGAGTAAATACTGGCGAATTTTCAATTTCTTTATCGATTTCTACTTCGTGGTTTCCTACTTTTCTAAAATAATATATTTTAACCAATTGGTACTTTTCCCCTTCTTTTCCATTAAACGAAAATAGTCCTCTACTATTTCCTCTTACTTTAATAGTTTCTCCACTATAGTAATTTTCAAAAGTAAGTTCAATTCCATTTTTTATCTTACCATCAATTCCAGCATCTCCACCGCTTTTGTATCTACCTTCTATCGCAACTAACCCTGTAACTAAAGCGTCTATCTCCCCACTTGGTTCTTTTTGTTTACTTGGCAAATTACTACATGCTACTATAAATATCAAAGTAAATAATGCAACAATTTTTTTCATTTTATCAATCCTCTCTTAATCAAACTAGTTTTAGTATATCTAACATCCCTCTTAAAAACAAGATTAAATTATTATATTATCTTTATTTTTCAATTATTTCTTTAAAGGTTTTCCCACCATCTAATAATAAGTTGTTTTCTCTTCATATACTCATAGTTTTTTTCCAATACAGAATATAAACCTTTATCTAAAAATCCATTTTCAACTGAGTTTTTTGCTCTTTCCATAGTATATTCCATAAATTTAATACTTTTTTCAAATTCTCTAATTTCATAATAAGCATAAGCTATAAACTCAAATCCTAAGTGATGATTTTGATTGAGATAGATAAATTGAGTAAAAATTCTCAAAACTTCTTCATAATGTCCTTGTTCCAGAGCTTGCAAGCCTTTGTCATCTAAACCTCTCGGATCCAACTTTTTTTCCTTTGGATATTTCTCAGTTAATTCCTTTATATATCTATCTTCAAACAAACTATCTTTTAACAGATTATTATTATATAAATAACTTAAAAGATTCATACTTTCACCTCTTAATTTATACCTTCTATTCTCTCCACAAAAAGTACATTTAGGTTCAACTAAAAACTTTTCTTTATTATATAATTTGTCAAAGTAAATAGCCATTACATCAAATTCATAATCACTATTACAACTATTACATGTAAACTTTAACAAAGTTGAATCAGGATTAATTTCATATTTTGGAAATGATTTGCTCAATACTTTTTTTATTTTTTTATCGATTTTTTTCTTTAATTTCTTATCCATATAACCTCACTTTATAATTTCCTCTTATATATTTTAACATAATTAAGTTTATATAGCTATACTTATAAGATTAAGCTTTTCTTAAATTTTTTAATTTGTAATCGAAGAAAAAATCAAAAAATATTCTGTTAATAAATTGAGTAAAATCAATATCTACAAAAATGAAAAATATAAGTTTTAATTTTCTAGTTAGGAAGTTTTTTAATTACTCTCTAAAAAAAATTCGTCATTCAAAGAACTTTTTCCCAAACTCTTCTACCCTAGTTCTAAACTCCAAATTACTTTCACCTTCAGGTTTTCTACCATAACCTCTCAAATACAACTTTGATTTTGGATAATTTCTCTGCATTTTCAAAGGTTAACTCTGCCAACTTACCATTGTTCCTTTTCATTAATTCAAGACCATAATATTTATTCATAAACATACTTGTTTCAAAAATTCTTTTTAATGTGCTTGCCCTAATGAATTTACCTTTTCTTATTTTTTCTTTAGCTTTACACCTAAAGCTTTAACTTATTCTTTCCTTTTTTTCTAAGTGAATAATCTACTAGCCTTTTATAAATACCAAGTATATTAGCTTTTAATTCACTATGTCTTACTAATATTAATTTCATATCTCCTCCTATTAAATTTACATTTCCTCCACCGATGTAATATTTTATAATTTATATGGTAATCTAAAAGAAAGAATCCCCTTATAACTTTTTACAAGTCAAAGGGGTGTTATGTACTACTTATTATGTATTTAAATATTTACTTTTATCTTTGTCTTCCCGGATAATTCCATAATCCACTACCTCTTAATGTATCTCTATACACAACCATGTATTCTTTTTGAGAAACTTTTTGTGCATCTTCTACACTATCATAATCTAAATATACTAAATTACCAAAATCAATGTTTATACCTTCTCTTACACTTACTTCTTTGAATACAGATAACCCTCTTCTTATATGACTAGCACTTGAAATCAACGTAACATACTCAGTTCCTAAACTTTTCATTATTTCTGTAGAATAAACAGCATTTCCAACAGTATCTTTTGCTTGGTCATCTATAAAAATTCTTTTTGCGTCTATGCCTTTAGAAATAAGCCAATTTCTCATCAAATATGCTTCTGTTACTCCTCCCTTAGGTACTCCACCAGTTACAATTATGTTTGCTTCAGGATTTAGTCTAGCCATAGCCAGTGTTTGCTCTAACCTCTTAATTAATGTTGGTCTCATAGTTCCGTCATTTGCAAGAACATATCCTAAAGTAACTATAGTATGATTTCTTTCCCTTACTGAATAAGCTTTCGTATTTAAAGATGTCTTTAAAAAACTTTCTGTTCTAGCAAAACTCTCTTCATACTCCTTTACTTTAATAGCGTTAATTTTATGTAATTTTTTTATTACTGCTTCATATGTTTTTTCATCTCCATTAACTCTAGAATAAGCTGCATATAAAATATTTGCATCAAAATTATTTGTATCTAAATCTAAAATTTCCTTATAAGTTTTTAATGCTTCATCAACTTTCCCCAAAATTATTTGAGTAGATGCTAGAGAAAATCTTAAATTTAACCTATATGGTTCTAACTTTATTGCTTCTTCAAAGGAATTTTCAACTACATCAAACTTCCCCTTAAGTGTAATCCCTTTAAAAAATTCTTTCTCTACTTTTTTTAAATCTCCACCATTCCAATAATAGTGCATGGCTATTTGAGTTAATTCATCAACTTTTTTCTGATTTTCTGATTTTATACTTTGCTTATGATTTGTATTCGTACAGCCAGAAATAATTACCATAATAACAATAACAATTAAACTTAACAAAATTTGTATTCTTCTTTTCATTCAAATTCCCCCTTTTATATTTTATTATCCCACTACAATACTACCTCTTAATAAAGACCTCTGCAATAAGAAAAAATTTTCATAAATACATATTTTATTTTTTTATTTCCTTATCAAATAGTCTATTTGTACTTATAAACACTATAATAAACAATATAAAAAGTGCACTTAATTTTAAAATAAAATTGGAAGTATCTATATTCAAATATATACTCCTACCAATATCTGTAAACCACGATAAAGGATTCACTATTGCTATTCCTTTAAAAATCCAAGGTAAATTTTCTATTGGATAGTATATTGAGCTAGTAAAAATAATAGGCGTCATTACTAAAAAATACATAGTATTAAATGAATCTTGCGTTTTTAATTTTATTGATAAAAAAATCATTGAATAAAACCACGTACTGCTACCTAGTATTAGTATTAAAGTAAAATATATATTACAATTGAAATAAAAAGTTTAAGGTATGCTAAGACCCTAACTAAGTCAAATAGTCATTTAACTTTAGATTTTATATTTTAAAAATCTTTAGTTAAATTATTTTTAGCTTCATTAGGATAATTTGTATATAATTATTCATTCAAGTAATTTAACTGTAACTAAAAAATTTTTAACATAATTATCAAGGTCTCTGACGAGACTGAAAACAAATAAAATTTTCTTAAAAAAGGTTTTATTTGTTTTTTTTATTTAGATTTACTTATATAAGAAATTTAGATTAAGTTAACGGAAGGAACCTTAAGAATTGGGAGCTGTTTGAGCTCCTTAAGAACAAGTTTTGAAATTTAGTGACTGTAGTGATTACTTAATCTTATTTCTTATATGAGTACTTGATTTTTACTGAATAAGGAAGATTTATCTGACGTAGATTCAGTTATGTCCTTAAGACGTTGCATTACTTTTGTGTTAGGACAAAAGCAATGATGTTTTTTCAAAAAACTAGTTGTTTGTCTTCAACCTAGTCTCTGACCTTTCTTTTTCTTAATTTATATATTCTCATTTATAAAATTGTAATGTTTATAAATTTAAATCTTTTACATTTTTTTCTTGACTATTTTTATAAAGAATAGTATATTCTTGTTATGTACATCTTTACAAATTAAGTTGTTTAGAAGGAGGATTTAACATGAAGGAAACTTCGATAGTATTCACAGGTGAGGCTGGTACTGGAATCAAAACCATAGAAGGTCTTATTACCAAAATACTTGTTAAGGAAGGATTAAACACGTATTTATCAAAAGAAATCATGTCAAGAATAAGAGGTGGGAACAATACTACACAACTTAGAGTTAGTGATGAAAAAGTTACAGCTTTTTCTGAAAAATCAAATTTTATTATTGTTCTAAGTAGAAATTCTCTTTATAGATTAAATAACAGAATGGATAAAGACACAATTATCATAGGGCCAAAGGCTTTTATAGAAGAAACATATGTAAATAATTACAAAGTTAATTTTGTAGAATTTGCTGAAATTGCTAGAGGAATTGGAAGTATCATGTATGCAAACATAGTAATTTTAGGTTTTGTTGCTAGCATTTTTGATGCTGATGAAAATATAGCAATAAATTTATTAAAGAAAAAATTTGATAAAAAAGGACAAGAAGTAATAGATAAAAACATAGAAGCTTATAGAACTGGAGTTCAATTAGCTAAAGAATTAAATTTGAAAATTGAAATCAAAAAAAATAAAGAAATTAGTAATAAAGCCATTATAAATGGTACTCAAGCAACTGCACTTGGTGCTCTTGCTGGTGGTTGTAACATGGTTACTTCATACCCTATGGCTCCAAGTACTGGAATACTTATGACTATATCAGATTTAGCAAATGATTTTGATGTTGCCATAGAACAAGCTGAAGATGAAATTGCAGCTATTAATATGACTCTTGGAGGTTGGTATGCAGGTGCAAGGACTATGACTACTACTAGTGGCGGTGGTTTTGCATTAATGGGTGAAGCAATTAGTATGGCTGGCATTGGAGAGTTACCTTGTGTTATACAATTGGCTCAAAGACCCGGTCCTGGTACTGGCTTGCCTACTCGTACAGAACAAGGAGATTTAAATCTTGCTCTTTATGCAGGTCATGGAGATTTCCCAAGAGTTCTACTTGCTCCTGGTTCGTTAGAGGAAGCAATAACTTTGGGAAACCATGCTTTTAATGTAGCAGACAAGTATCAAATACCGGTAATTTTTCTAACCGATTTTCACTTTTTAAACCAAAGTTACAACTTAGATAATATTGATTTTTCAAAATTAAAAGTAGAAAATCATATAGTAAAATCAGAAAAAGAATATTTGAGATATAAATTGACTGAAGATGGAATTAGTCCTAGATCTGTCCCTGCATATGGTAAAGGTTATGTTTGTGTAGATAGTGACGAACATGATGAAAGTGGACATATTACTGAAGATTTTGATGTAAGAGTTGCTCATAATGAAAAGAGAAATAGAAAACTAAATAATTTAGTAGATATTGAACCAAAAATATTTGGTAATAAAAATGGAAAAAAACTTGTTGTAGGTTGGGGTTCAACTTATGGTGCTATTAAAGAATCTATTAATAAATTAGACGATGAAAATATCAAGTATGCCCACTTTACACAAATTTATCCATTACCAAAATCAACAAAAGAATTACTTCAAAATGCCGACGAATTAATCATTGTTGAAAATAACTTTACAGGTCAATTTGCTAGACTTATCAAAATGGAATTAGGTATAGACTTTGATGAAACTATTCTAAAAGCAAATGGGCTTCCATTTACTGTAGAGGAATTAATGAAATCTTTGGGAGGTATTAAATAATGTTTGGAAAAACTAAATTCGATTTTGAAGAAAAAAAAGATGTTGCTTGGTGTCCTGGTTGTGGGAATTTTGCATTATTAAATATATTAAAAAAAGCTTTGGAAGAGCTAGAAATTGAAAGTAATCAAATAGTAATATCTTCAGGTATTGGTCAAGCAGCTAAAATGCCTCAATACATAAATAATATTAATTACTATAATGGATTACATGGAAGAGCAATGCCTGTTGCTGCTGCTATCAAAATGGCAAATCCAAATTTAACAGTTATTGCCGAAGGTGGCGATGGAGATATGTACGGAGAAGGTGGAAATCACTTTATACACAATGTCAGAAGAAATTTAGATATTGTTCATATTGTTCATAACAACCAAATTTATGGATTAACAAAAGGTCAAGGAAGTCCAACTAGTGGAATTGGCTTGAAAACTACAGTTCAAGTTGATGGTGTTGTAAATGAACCTTTTAATCCATTAGCAACAGCAATTACTTTAGGAGCTTCTTTTGTTGCTAGAACATTTACTGGTGACATGCAAAAATGTAAAGAAATCATTAAAGAAGCTATTAAACATAAAGGTTATGCTTTAATCGATATTTTTGACCCTTGTGTTACTTTTAATAAAGTAAATACCTTTAAATGGTATAAAGAAAATACCTATTATGTTGATGAAAATTATGATTCAACAGATAAGTTTAAAGCTCTTGAAAAAGCTTTCCAAGAGGACGCATTACCTTGTGGAATTTTGTATAAAAATCCTAAGAAAAGAAATACTCTTCATGAAAACTTAGTTCCATATAAAGAAGGAAACATGACTCCTTTATACAAAAGGAAAGCAAAATTAGATAAAGTAGAAGAATTTTTATTTAAGCTATAGTTTCCTTTTAAAATTCTTGCCAGCTAAGTTCTGTAATTTAACAGTAGCTGGCAAGCTTTTCCATCTACTAACGAAAAAAATAGAGGAGAACCTCTATTTTAGAGACTGAAGACAAATAAAATTTTCTTAAAAAAGAAGTTTTATTTGTTTTTGGTTTTAGATGTACCTATATAAGAAATTTAGATTAAGTTAGCGAAAGGAACGTTAAAAATTTCAACTGTTTGAGCTCCAGAAAGAGCGAGTTTTGAAATTTAGTGACTGTAGTGGTTACTTAATCTTATTTCTTATATCCAGTACTTGATCTTTTGTGTTACTTTTGTATCAAGACAAAAGTAACGATGTTTTTTCAAAAACTAATTGTTTATCTTCCACCTGAAAAATAGAGGTTTCCCTCTATTTTACTTTCCTACCATTATATCAATTTCATTAAGTGGCCAATATCTAAAGATAAGAGTTCCTAATATTCTCTTTTCTTTAACAAATCCCCAAAATCTTGAATCAGAACTATTATTAGTATTATCACCTAGCATAAAGTAATAATCATCTTCTAATTCCACTTCTTCACCATTTATAAGTCTCATAAGGATTTCTCTATCTGAAATAGGCCCTGTTTTTATACTGTCATTAAGTAAAAACTCACCCTCATCAAATTCTAATTTTACGTCTTCACCTTTTTCCATTATTTCTCTAGCTTCTTCTAAGCCTACTCCTAATTTTGCAATATCGTACTCTCCACCTACTATTTGAAATTTCACTCCATTCTGATAGATTTTTTCCCCTTTTAACAATTTATATTTTTTTTCTTCATCTATAATTGAACTAAAAAGTTCCCCTTTATGTTTTTTACCATTTACAGTAAATACAACATTTCGAGGATATATTCTTTCTCCCTCATCAAGTCCTTTCTCCAATTTCTTTACAAGTTCTTTAAAAGATAATTCCTCATATACTTTCATAAATTTACCATCAAGCATTTTAATCTTATCACCCTTCTGAGGAACTTTCCACGTATCTCTTCCTATAAGTCCAATTTGAGAATATTTCCTTTTATTTTCAAGTACTTTACCATTAATTAAAAGATAACCATTATTAGAAATTTGTATTTCTTCACCTGGTAATGCTACTAACCTTTTAGTATATCTAACT
>CAZFBB010000032.1:0-22518 GCA_964517235.1 uncultured Fusobacteriaceae bacterium | reverse complement strand
TTTTAGAAAAAAGGAGGGGAATATGTTTGATTTAAACTTTTCTAAACAAAAAAAATATTATAAAAGTCATATTACAAAAGATTATAAATTTAGAATAAATATGCTCTTAAAATTAAAAAAAGCATTAATTAAATATGAAATTGAAATAGCCAATGGTCTATATAAAGATTTAAGAAAAGGTCTTGTAGAAGTTTATACTAGTGAAATTGGTTTTGTTTTAAATGAAATTAATGAAACAATTAAAAATTTAAAAAAATGGATGAAAAGAGAAGTAGTTAAGGGAGATTTGTTAACTTTTGGTTCAAAATCTTATATCTATAAGGAACCATATGGAACATGCCTTATTATTGGAACTTGGAACTATCCAATAAACCTTACTTTTGGTCCCCTTGTTGGAGCTATTGCAGGTGGAAATGTTGCTATAGTAAAACCCTCAGAAGTTTCACATAACACCTCTCTTGTTATAGAAAAAATCATTAAAGAAACTTTTAATGAAGAATACATTACATGCGTATTAGGGGGAGTAGAAGAGGTTACAGAACTTCTCAATCTTCCTTTTGATAAGATATTTTTTACTGGTGCACCTAATATTGGAAAAATTATAATGGAAAAAGCCAGTAAAAATCTTAGCAATTTAACTTTGGAATTAGGAGGAAAAAGCCCTTGTATAGTCCACAAAGATGCAAAATTAATTACTAGTATTAAAAGAATAATTAATGGAAAATTTATAAATAATGGACAAACTTGTGTTGCTCCAGATTACCTATTAATTCACAAAGATATTAGAGAAGATTTTATAAAATTATTTATTAAAGAGATAGAAAAATTATTTGGCAAAGATATAATTTCCTTTCCACATCTTACAAGAATAATTAATAAGAAACATTTTAATAGATTAATGTCCTATATGGATGAGGGAAATATTATTTTTGGAGGTATGGGAGTAGAGGAAGAGTTATTTATTAGCCCTACTTTGATAGAAATAGAGAACTTTGATAGTGCCCTTATGAACGAGGAAATCTTCGGACCAATTTTACCCATATATACATATGAAGATTTAGCAGAAGTAGAAGAAATAATCGATAAAAATTCAAACCCATTGGCATTTTATCTTTTTGGACAGGACAGTTCCTTAATTGAATTAATAAAAAATATTCCTTTTGGTGGTGGATGTATTAACGATACCATAAACCATATGGTTAATAGGAATCTTCCATTTGGTGGGCGGGGTAGAAGTGGTTTAGGAGCCTATCATGGAAGAGATACTTTTAGAGCATTTACTCATAGAAAATCTGTTCTTATTAACAAAATTCCCATAGAATTCAAAGGTAAATTATTATTTACAGACAAATATAAAAACCTAATCAAAAAAATCATGATTAAATAAGAAAAAGGGTTATAGGAGAATATTTCTCATTAAGCCCTATTTATATAGGAAGGTAGTATGAATCTTGTCAATCTCCTTCCTAACTTTTCTACCTGCCATTTTGCTTCAAAAATTGCAAATAACAAAATGTGCATATTCCTCCATAAAGATTTTCATTGTTTGTGTTGTTAAAATAACTACATCTTACAAGCTCTTCTCTATACTCATAAATATATTAATTTATATAAAATAAATAAAATTATCCTTTATAGATTACTACATTTAAAAATATTTACATATTAATAAAACACTTTATAAGTATAATATTATTTTGATTTTTAAAAAATTTTATGAGAAATTATCATAATTAAATAGAAATATATTCGTATAGTAATATGAACAGTATTGACAATAACATAGTAGGTTTAGATTTTTCAACGAAAGAATTGTTTGTTACTTCTAAAAACCAAAGAGCTAATTATCAAGGTAAGGCTTAGCCCTAGAGCATCATAGTATAACCACTGGTACATCCAAACAAGCCCCCTCAAAACCCCTTACATAGGTTTAGGGTTTAGTGAGGGAGCATGTCACGGAGGTTTTTTTTTATAGTGCACCTTTTTAACTACACATTTTATATATTAAAAGGATAATAAACTCTCTCAGAAACTAACAGAATTCTTTATAATTAAAACAAAACCTAAAAGTGAATTAGTTACTTTTCCATAAGTTGCCTTATATGTTTTTTAATATGCTTTTCTGTTAGCCCATAATTTTCTAATAATTCATTTGGAGTTCCTGACTGTCCAAAAATATCTTTAATTCCTACTATCTTCATTTTTATAGGAAACTCTTGAGATAATACTTCCGACACAGCACTTCCTAGCCCTCCTATAATACTATGCTCCTCTACCGTAAGTATTTTACCTGTTTTTTTTGCTATTGAAACAATTAATTCTTTATCTAATGGCTTTATAGTTGACATATTCACAACAGAAATATCTATCCCTTCTTTTTCTAATTCTAAAGCTACTTTTAATCCCTTTTCTACCATTATACCTGTAGCTATTATAGCAATATCACTACCATCTTTTAAAACCTCTCCTCTACCTAGATTAAATTTAAAATTTTTATTATGAAGTCTAGTTGTGAGCATTCTACTAATTCTAATATAAACAGGTCCATTATATTCTATAATAAAATTAATCATTGCTTTTGTCTCTATATAATCAGAAGGAACTAAAACAATCATGTTAGGAAGACTTCTCATTAGTGAAATATCTTCAATAGCTTGGTGGGTAGCCCCATCTGAACCTACTGTTATACCCGCATGGGTAGCAGCTATTTTTACATTTAATCTTGGATAGCAAATAGAATTTCTTATCTGTTCAAAAGCTCTTCCTACAACAAAAATAGCAAAAGTACTAACAAAAGGAATCTTACCACTAACTGCAAGCCCAGCGGCAGTTCCTACCATATTCTGTTCAGCTATGCCCATATCAAAAAATCTTTCTGAACAAATATTTTTAAACTTAATTGTTCTAGTTGATTTTGCCAAATCAGCATCTAATACAACTATTTTTTCCTCATTATACAATGAAGCTATCGATTCACCATAAGCATCCCTAATAGACATTCCCATTATACTCCACCTTCCAATTCTTTTAATGCTTCCTCCAACTGACTTTTATTAGGTACTGTACTATGCCACTGACAATTATTTTCCATAAAGGAAACTCCTTTACCTTTTATTGTACATGCTATTATAATGGTCGGTTTCATAATACTACACCTTGCTCTATCAATTGATTTTCTAATGTCTTCAAAATCATGACCATTTATTGCTATTACATTCCACCCAAAAGACTCAAATTTTTTATCAATAGGGTCGATATTCATAACTTCTTTGACACTCCCATCTATTTGCAACTTATTATAATCTAATATAGCTATAATATTATTCAAATTGTAGTGCGTTGCACTCATTGCAGCTTCCCAAACTTGACCCTCTTGAACCTCTCCATCACCTAAAATTACATAAATTTTATATGGTTTTTTATCAAGTTTAGCACCTAAAGCCATTCCAACAGCTATAGACAACCCCTGACCTAAAGAACCAGAAGACATATCTATTCCCGGTGTTTTCTTCATATCTGGATGACCTTGTAATATTGATCCATATTTTCTTAAGTTTAATAGTTCATTTTTTTGAAAAAACCCCCTTTCTGCCAAAGTAGCGTATAATGCTGGAGCAGCATGTCCTTTAGACAAAATAAATCTATCTCTATCCTTTAATTTTGGGCTCTTAGGGTCTATTTTCATCTTCTCAAAATAAAGGACTGTGATTATATCTACAATAGAAAGAGAACCTCCCAAGTGTCCTGTTTGTGCTATAGCTATTTGCAAAAGGGTATTAATCCTTATCTTCTTTGCAATTTCCTTCAAACAATTCATTTTTCCTCCCTGAAAAATCAAGTATAATATTTAACCCCTAACTCTTTCAATATCTAAATTTAACTTTATCTAACTTTACTTCAATATCTAAAATTTCTAACTTTATTTTAATCCCTATCTTTTTTTCCCTTAAAATTATCAATTACCAAAATTGTTATGATAACAAAAACAATTATCGTTATTACTCTAGGGCTAAAGTATCTTGCCATATTTCCCAAGATTATTCCAATAGTAGCAAAATCAGCGTCGGAAAATGTTGTATTGGCAAAACCTAAATCTCCCAATACTGGCAGTAAAATTACTGGTAAAAAGGTTAATAACATCCCATTTGCAAAAGCTCCCATCATAGCTCCCCTTCTTCCTCCAGTTGCATTTCCAAAAACTCCTGCTGTTGCACCACAAAAGAAATGAGGAACAACTCCTGGAAGAATTAATGTTAAATTTAAAAAACCTAATATAAACAATCCAAGAATTCCTCCTAAAAAACTAAATAAAAACCCTATTAATACAGCATTTGGAGCATAGGGATACACAACAGGACAATCTATTGCAGCTTTTGCATTAGGTACAAGCTTTTCAGAAAAACCGATAAATGCCGGAATTATCTCAGTCAAAACCAACCTTACCCCTGCTAATATAATATAAACACCACCAGCAAAGGTTATAGCTTGAATTATCGAAAAAATTATATAATTATCGCCATTACTTAAATTTCCCTCTACAAACTCTTTTCCCGCTCCTATGGCTAAAATGATGTATATAATCATCATAGTAAGGGAGATTGAGACTGAATTATCCCTTAAAAAACTAAGATTTTTAGGTAGTTTCATCTCTTCTGTTGATTTTGATTTTTTCCCCACAACTCCTCCAACTAATCCAGATAAAACATATCCAAGAGTACTAAAATGCGCAAAAGCAATATCATCACTACCGGTTATCTTTCTCATAAAAGGCTGAGCTAAAGCTGGGAAAAAAGCCATAACTAACCCTAATATTCCAGAGCCTACTATTATTAAGTGTATCCCTTCAAAATTTGCAACTCTTAGTATAATTGCTATCATACAAGCCATATACAAAGTATGATGTCCAGTTAAAAATATATATTTTAATTTGGTAAATCTAGCTATAGCTATATTCGTAATCATTCCAAAGGCCATAATCAATGCAGTTGTTGTTCCAAATTCTTTTAGAGCTAAAGAAACTATAGCTTCATTATTTGGTATAATCCCTTGAACTTTAAATCCATGTTCAAACATCTGTCCCATAGGATTAAGGGAGGATACAATAAGACCTGCTCCTCCACCTAATACTATAAAACCTAATATTGTTTTAACAGTTCCTTTTATAACTTCTGCTAGAGGTTTTTTTTGCAGTAATAAACCAATCATTGAAATT
Source organism: uncultured Fusobacteriaceae bacterium (assembly GCA_964517235.1). GTDB lineage: Bacteria > Fusobacteriota > Fusobacteriia > Fusobacteriales > Fusobacteriaceae > CAZFBB01. The sequence continues at coordinate 17,306 of CAZFBB010000032.1, read as the reverse complement.
AATCCTATACATATTGATGGAACTTTTAAAATATCTACAGCAACTTTTAAAAATTCTTCCATTTTTCCCTCCTATTATTTCAAAAAATTTTATAGAACAATCAAATCATCTAGAAAAATACTCTAATAATTTTATTTCTAATTCTGGTAAACTCATTATATTATCCAGTATTAAAAGCTTCTCCCTTGACACATCTGAACTGGATGCTATATCTTTTCCCATTACAAATAAATCTATAGAAGGGTCGAGAGCTGAAGCCAAATCAGAATGACCTACTTCTGCTGTTTTTCCCATTTTTTTTAATACTTTTTTTATGTTAATTTCAACCATAAAACTACTTCCTAAACCCGAACCACATACTGCCATTATTTTCATAATACTCCCTTCATTTTTAATACTTTTTAAATATTTTAATAATTTCTTCTTTTGAAGTTAAATTTGATAAATTCTCTAAAGACTCTTTATTTTGAAGTAAATTAGACAAACTTAAAAGTATATTAATGTGTGTTTCAGAATCTTTAGCTGCTAGGATAAATATAAGATTGATTTTATTTTCCCCATAATTTACTGGTTTGTTTAACTTTAAAAAGCTTAATCCTGTTTTTTTTACCCCATTTTCAGGTCTTGAATGAGGCATGGCTAAATTTTCTCCTAATACTATATAAAACCCAAATTTTTCAATATTTTTAATTATTGAAACTACATATTTTTTTTCTATAATACCTTTTTCCAACAAGGGTTTAGCTGCAATTTTAATACTTTCTCGCCAATCTTCTACATAGTCAACTATTTGTATATTTCCCTTTAAAATTTCTTCTAACATCATCTCTCGCTTTCGAAAACTTATTTATTTTATATTTTCAAAATAATCAATAAGTTCATTATATGAATTTATATGTGAAACTTTTTTTATGAAATCATGCTTTATTATAAGTTCAAATAAATTATTTAGTATGTCTATATGAGCTTTTTTTGTCTTAGTAGAAAAGGTTAAAAAGATTTTTGCCTTTCTAAATTCATTAAATAAAACGTCATTTTTTACAATTAAAAGAGAAATCCCCGTATCTAAAACATCCTTTGACATACCTGCATGTGGTATAGCCAATCCATCTTCTATAACAATGTAAGCCCCATGTTTTTTAACTAAACTTATCATTTTATCAACATATGGTGGACTAACTTTATTTTCTGTTATTAACATCTCTCCCGCTATTCTTATGGCTTCTTCCCAACTATCAATACTATTAATAACTTTAAAATTATTAATATTTAAAAATTTCTTTAATGTGCCCTTTGTATTTGACAAATCATCATCTATAAAGTCACTAAAATGTACTCTGATTTTGTTAATAAGTTCTCCTTCCTCGATAATTTTGGAATATTTCTTTATAATAGTTAATAATTCACCTAAAGATATTTTCTTTTCCACTTTTCTTCTTCCAAATAGAGATAATTTAGTAAAATCCTCATCTTTAATTAAGGGATTTATTTTAATTACAGGAACATTGAAATCACCCTTTAAATTTACCGTAGTGAGAATAAAATCAACGTTCCTTAATTTTAGACTATCGTCAACTAAATGAAAAGGAATAGTGTCTACAACTTCAAAGTTATAATTAATCTTCAAACTTTGCTCCAAAACTTTAGAGGTTCCATATCCCAAACTATACACTAATATAACTTTTTTCATTTCTTCTACTTTATTCCTATCTAAAGCTCCTTTAAAATGATAGGAGAGAATTGCTATTTCATTTTCTGAAAATTCTAAGTTAAATAATTCTTCCATTTCTTTTACAGATTTTTTTACAATAGTTAACATAGGATCTTTATCAATTATCAACTCTCTAAAAACAGGACTTGAAACTTCGATATTATTTTTAATTCTATAAATTGTTGGTTTTATATGGCATAATAGGCTAGATAAAAGAATATGGTCGGTTGTTAAATCAAAATTAATACTTTTACTAACATTAACTATCATCTTTTTTATAATAAATTCTTGGTCTATCCAATCATTGAAAAAATCATTTGACCCATCTATAGTTAAGCCCATTAACAAATCTATAACTTTTAATAAAATTTCTTCTGGTATCTTCTTATTTTCACTAAATGTCTTTATAAATAATTCTTCTATTTTTCTATAGTCCTCTGTTTGAACAAGTAAAGAATATGAGTTTTTTTCAAAAACAAAATTTGGATTTTTATTAAAATAAATTAGTATTATTAAGTATGAAAGAATATTCCCATAATTTTGAGTATTTATATTTAAATTAATCCTACCTTCTACTTCAAATATAAATTTTTTAACGGTATCTTGCATTTCTTTTGTTACATATTCTAACAGGTAGTTTTCCAAAACAATATTAACCGATGAAGAGCTTAGATAATCTTCTGATACTATTAACTTATTTAATAAGTTTATTCCTTTAACTAATATTTTATTTTTAACTCCTTTTAATCTGTATCCAGCAGATTTTTTGTAACTTACAAGTATTTCACTAGCTTTAAATTCTTCCGAAATCTTCTTTAAATCTTTTTTTACAGTTGTTCTTGAAACGCCTATTTTCTTCGAAAGTTTTGAAATATTCAATCCTTTATTGTTAAAAAACAGATTAAGTTTCAATATTAAAATTCTATCAGTTTGAGAGAGTTTGACAGTATCGTAGAAAAACTTAGATAGTTTATCAAAATTTTGATTTATATTTAAAGAAATTTCATTTTTATTTTTACTTATCTTTCTATAACCGAGTAATGTTAACAAATAATCTATATTTTCTATATAGTATCTAGCTGACCTGTTTGAAACACTATATTTGTTAGCTATTAACTTATAACTTATAGTATTTCCACTAAGTAAATCTACCAATATTTCCCTTTCTTTTTTACTGAGCATAAATATCTCCTTTTTAAAAATATACATTGGTTTTTTACTTCTTTCAATATACACCTATTTTCTAAAAAAGAAGAAAAAAAGTGTATATACTAACTTTTTAACTATAAGAGGATAGTTCCTATTGAGAAAAAACTTTATTGCTTTACTCAACTTGTATATTTCTGGTTCAATTAAAGCTAGCCCATAATTTAGGCTACTTTTTTTATAAAGATATCTAAAAAATTTTGCTTTTTCATTGTCAGTTTTATCTGAAAAAAATTTTAAATAAACAAAGTAAACTTGAAATACTTTTTTTATTTGTATTTGTAAAGTTAGTGTAATTCCACCTAGCATTTTTCTGTACTCTCTATATAATCTTTAGGTAAACATCATCTGTTGACTCATCATTCCATAATTAATTAACAAGTTATTAATTAATCATTTTAAGCAAAACTATTTTGTAAAAATCTTACTATTAAACTTTTATTCTCAAATTTATAAAATAATTCTGCTCTTCCTGAATTAATTTGTTTTAATACAGTACTTGCTATGTCTAAAACTAATTTATTGAAAAAAAAATGGCAAGTAGACAGTTTAAATAAAAGCCATTTAAGGGGCTAAAGAAACTTTCAATTGGAGCATTATCTAAACAATTTCCCCTTCTTGAATGTGATACTCTTATTCCTTTAACCTCAATTAAACTAATATCCCCTTTGTGAGTTTATTGTAATAACATAATTATATGTCATATGCTATTTTATTTTTTGTTTTTTCTGATTTAATTATACAAATCAGAAAAACTCATTCACTTAATTATATTTGTCAAGTGTTTGATTACTATAAGAAGTATTTAAATTCATAAGACAGATGATTTTGTTAAAAAATCAATCAAAAAAAAAAAGGAGACTTTAAAAATGGAGTGCCATATGATACCGTCAAAAGTTACTCTTATTCTAGTAACCTAAGAGATAACCATTGGAAATATAACATTTTAATTAAGAACTAGTTCATCCAATTCCTTTTAATTATCGGTTCTTTTTTGTTACTACAACAAGGACAACATTCAAGTCTTTTAGCATAAATTTGTAAAGTACCATTAGGATATTTATAGCAAATATCAAAAGGATATCTAGGTTAATCTAGGGAATACTCTTTAAAAACTTATAAAATATATAAAAAAGCTAGGAAATTACCAAAACTTCCTAGCTGATTTTATTGATATATAAATTTTTATACTAAAACTTTTTCGACACTCTCAATTGTCATTATCTTTTCCTTTAGCATTTTTGACTTCTTCTTTTTATCATTTCATTTATTCTTTTTAATTTTGTTATATATTTAAGAATATCCTCTTTCGCTTTTCTTCCTTCTGGACTAGTTGGTTGTAAACTGTCTACCTTCCATCTTTTTATTAATCTATCTAATACTTGGTGTAGATACTCATCAGGACCATATCCAGCCTTCTCAATTATTTTCATTCTTTCATCAAAATCGGCTAATACTCCACCTGGCATTTTAAAGTTTTTAATAATTGGTGCTATAAATACTAATTGATTTGGATCAAGTTCTAAATACGCTTCTATAGCTTGGTTATAAAAAGCATAATGTAGACTCTCATCTTTACTCAATCTTAATAATAAATTACTTAATGTAGGATCATATACTCTAGCAGTTTCTGCTACATTTCTATAAAATACCACTGTTGCTAATTCTTGAATACTTGTATAGGCCATGGTAGCTATAGGATTTGCTAAATCCCCATCCCATCCAGTAGTTAACATCTCTCTTTTTAACTGACCTAATCTTTTAGGGTCTGTATTTCTAGTAAGAACCAAATATGTTTCCAATGCACTTGCATGTTGGTCTTCTTCTGCTGTCCAAACATGAATAAAATCGTGCATAGCCTTTAGCCCACCTTTAAACATATCATTTAGATATGTTGTATACCATGGTAAGTTAAGTTCTGTAAGCATACTCGTTTCTATTGCTGTAACTATCTCTTGAGGTAAAGTTACTTGGTCTTCCGACCAAGGATGTTCTATAAAACTTCTTCCTTTTTCCCAAGGTAGATAATCATAGTAATCCCACACTATCTTTTCACTTTGCTCTCTATGTTTATTATACATTTCTGTTAATCTTTTCTCCAATGCATCTCTTTGTTTTATTTCTACCATATTTTCCTCCATTTTATAAAATTACAGGTGTTAGCTTATTAAAGTGTACAACTTTGGTATAAAAAAGTCAAGATAATAATGTTGATTAAATAATTAAATAAATTTTTAACAATTTCAAGGAAAATATAAAATAAGTAAATTAATTTACAAAAAATTTTGTACAATACCTTTACTTAATTCATTTTATACTTTATAATCTTTCTTTAAAATTCAACAAAATAAGTAAACTTTTACTTTAAAGCCCTTTAATATTTTTATTTTGTCATATTAAATAGAGAAAAGTCATTATTAAAATAATTTTATCACATATTATAAATATTAATACCAAGTATCTTTTAAAAAAAAGAAGGGAAAGTTTTAAAATAGAAATCCAAAATGAAACTAAAAAAATTAACAAAATCAAATTATTTTGAAAGTTAAATTATCTTTTTTTAAAAATTTACTCTATAAAATCTTGAATATATAAAACTCACTTTAAAGTAAGTGAATTTTTAATATATTACTTTATTTTTCCCTGTTCTTTTTGCTTCATATAATTTTTCATCGGCAATCTTTAACAACTTTCCTTCGTCACAATTATATTCACTAAATTGTGCAATACCGATACTAATAGTGATTTTTATATTAAATTTCTCTTCCATTATCGATTCTCTTACTTCTTTTAATAACCTTTCTGCAAAATTTATCCCTTCTTGTTTATTACTATGACCAACAATTATTGAAAATTCCTCTCCGCCAACTCTTGCAAAAAAATCAGTTTTTCTAATGTGTTTTTTAGTAACTTTACAAAATTCTTTTAATATAACATCCCCAACATCATGACCATATTTATCGTTTATTTTTTTAAAATCATCTATATCTATCATCAAAAGAGAAAAATCTTTAATATGATTTTTTGAATAATCAAAAGTACTTTTTAAATATTCAAAGTAATACCTCCTATTGGCTATTTTGGTCAAATCATCAAGTTTTATTATATCTAACAATTCATTTTCCAACGCAATTTTTTTTGTTAACATAACATTAGCATATTTTGCTAAATCCCAAAATTCTTCAAATCTTAACATACTTAAATCTATACGCCTATTTTCATCTACTGCTTTACTAAAAAAATTAATAAATTCATTTATATCCTGATTAATATATGATTTTATCTTAAACAGTATTAATACATAAATTAGTATAATTATAAACAAAACAGTTAATTTTGCTTTTATCATCTTCTTAACTACAATATTTACATCTTTTTCTATATTTAGTATTTCTTTATTCAAGTCATCGGTGTAAAGACCACTTGCTACTATCCACCCTAATTTATCATAATATACTGCATATGCAAGTTTCTCATTTTCAATATCATTTATTTCATCATATATTTTATAAACATAATATCCTCTTCCATGGGGATTATCTATAACTTCTTGAACAACTGAAAATAATGGGGAACCTTCTTTTGTTTTTAGATTTTTTGTACTTCTTCCAACTAATGCTTCATTTGGATGCATTATTATCTTTCCTTTGTTATCAATTATAAATATATATCCTTCTTCATTTTCTCCATACTTTACATGAGTTAAATGATTAAATAAATTTTTTTTTTCTTTTTCAAATCTTTGATTTTTATCTATACCAATTGCAAAAAAAAATTTACCTATTGGCCTTATATAAAAAACTTTATTTACTTTTTTCAATATAATATAAGTCTCTTTATAAGAGCTAGATAGGTACAAGTCCAATAAATTATTAAATTCATCTATTTTTTCTCCTAAAACAATAGGATATTTTACCTCTTTACTGTTGAAAATATAAAATTCAAAATCTGTTTTATTGAAAATTTTATCTAAATAATCATTTTTAGTAAATAAAAAATTACTAAAATCTTGATGTTCCAATAAATCAAAAAAATAATTGGAATAATCATATAGTGTCAGATAAACTTCTTTATCGAAACGCTCAACAAGTTCTCTTAAATCAACATTTGCCCTTTCAACTTCTTTTTTAATAACATCTTTTTGCTTCTCTATATAGTTATCTTGCATCTTGCTTTTTGTATCTTCTATTTCACCTTTATACTTGAATATTTCAACAGTTGTATCAAAAGTATATATTAATAAAGTAACTGAAATCAAAATAGTTAATAATAGGTTAAGTAACTTAACTCTTTTTCTCATATTTCTCTCCTTTGTACTTAACTATCGTAATTTTTACAATTTAATAATCCGTCTAGTTTCCTTTTCGAAAACCCTTTCTTTTTCCTCTATAAAATTTTATTTTAAAAAAGGTTTTTTATATAATCTTGGAAGTTGTGATTCCTTAACATTTAATGTTATTTGGCTTTTTGTCAAGTGGTGTTGGTAAAAATTTTAATACTAGTTTTCATATGTTTGTTCTCTACTTTTTGACGCTTTTCTATTAAACTACTAAACAACCTGAAATTCCTTTTATTTATAGCGTAGAGAAAATCTTGATAAATATTATAAGCTACAGAAAGTTCCTCATCTTTTTTTAATAAATAATCAATGATTTCATCTTCTGATATATATTGCTTAAAATTTCTGTTATACCTCTTTTCATATGAAAGTTTATTAAATCCATATTTAATAATAGGTTCTTCTTTGTTACAACAGCAAGGACAATATTCAAGTTTATATGTAAATTTAGGGTGAAAAACTTTTGAATTATTTTTTTGACAATTTTGTCTGAGATTTTAAAAAAAAATTCTTTGATATTAAGTAAAATTCTGATATAACCGCTATGAGACAAATAGACCACATCCTTTATGTTTTTGTTAAGCGACTTAATTATACAAGGAAAATCTATTTGTTTCATTTTTTTTTGAAAAAATTAATATTAATTCACCAACAACACCAAATATTATACAACCTAATTTTTTAGAATCAAAATCATCTCTAGAAACCATGTTATAAAGAGTTTTAGTTGAGCATCTTTCTTCTCTATCATTAAGCTTATCTCTTCCACAAATAGCATCAATAAACCATTCTTTATCAAGTGATTCATTAACTTCTTCAATTTTCTCAAAAAAAAACAATCTTTTTTCTTCCACATTTCTTTTTTTTTCTTATATTTAGAGAAGATTTCTATAGTGATATAGCCTTGATTAAAAAGTCTGTAATGTGTATAAGCTCTATCTTTTCCAATATTAATTAGCTTTGCGGACTGATTTGCATTAATACAATTTAAATAATAAATATGTAGACTACTTAATTATTGTATGTTAATATGTTAATGTGTTTTGTATCATATCTTACATTTTATTTGTGAATTTATTATTGAGATGTAATTATACCTCATATGATATTTATTTTTTGTTTTTGCTGATTTAATTATACAATTCAAATAATCAAAACATAAAATTAATTTAAAGTGGTAGGTATAAAAATTTGGAGGGGAAATGTGGTTTAATTTAATTATAGGATTTATAGTTGTATTTATGATAATAAAAAAGGCTAGTAAAGGTTCAAGTAAGCAAGATAAGGAGTTTAATCGAATAAAAAAAGAAATATCTAAAGACTTAAATGAGTACGAAAATAATTTGAAAAAAAATAAATTTAGTATAAATAGTAAAAGCTACCCTACCAGTAGAAAAGAATATAAAAATTCAGGTAACTCCAAAGCACTATGGATAGGAAAAGAAACTATATCAGTTGGAAGGTATGTCATTAAGAATCCTTTTACTTATTATAGTCACTCAAGAGATGAAAATGAGAACCCATCTTGTATTATAAAAAAAATGAAAATAGGTAAGGCCTTACATGCTGAAGACTGTATAGGTTATTGGCCAAGTTATAAGGGTTTAACTGAAAATCAAAGGGCTTTTTATCTAGAGTGGATGGAAAATGGGAGGAAAACATCCTTAAAGGAAGTAGGGTACATTTTTATATTTTTTTATGGATTAGAAAGAAGAGTATTAATTGAAAATAAAGATAAGGAAGAAATAGTAAAAGAAGTAAGAAGACTTCTAGAGCTTTATGGTGATATGTCAGGGTCATTAAAGTCTTATCTAGGAAATTTTATTCTTTACAATGAATTACAGGATGGGATTAAAAATATAGTTGATGTAGATAAAATATTAAATATTAATTCATCAAAAAATGAATTGGCATTATATCTAGCATGGCATTTTTTAAAAAAGATACCTTTAAATGCTAAAGGCATGTTAGCGGTTCTTAAACGGCACCCTGAATGTAATAAAAGGAGTGTAGTCTTACAAAGAATACCTAAGATATTAGAAAAGCTATTCATTATTAAATATAATAATGAATATAAAGAAGGCCTAGAGCTAAAAGTCTCCAAAATAGATTATAATTTTATATATAGGCCAGCAAGCATGGAGATTAACAACTATGATAATACAATCTTTATACCAAACGTCTTAGAAATTAATAGCCAATTTAAACCTAGTATAAATATGTGGAATGAATCTATTGAAGAATTAAAAAAAATAAGTACTCTGGTAGCAAAAGGAAACAATGTAGACTCAAGAGTTGTTTACTCAGCACTTCCAGACTTATTAAAAGAAACCTTAGACCACCCACTAAAAAGTAAGTTTCAAGAGATTATACTAAAAAGAGAGAAAATTGAATTATACCAAAAAGTAGAAATTAAAGAGATAGCAAAGTTAATTGAGATTAAAAAAATGGAAAAGCTAACCCTTAGTCAAAGTAAAGAAATTTCAAATCTATGTAGAGAGTTAGGGTTGAGTATAGAACCAGATTCGAACATAACAGGAAAATCTTATAAATGGACTGATAGAGCGATTTTGTTTGAAAAAAATGAAAATGAAAATATAGGAAACTATAAAGTACATTCATTGGTGTTAGAACTAGGCATGGTAATTGCTAACTCAGATGGTGTAGTAGAGGATACGGAAATAAATTATATAGTTGATTTTTTAGAAGAAGTTTTTATGCTTGATAAAAGTGAAATGTTAAGAATAAATGCTCTAAAAGATGTACTTATCGAAAATCCTCCTTCATTAAATGGCTTAGGGAAAAAGTTAAAAAACAGTTTAACTAAGAAAAAATTAGAATTGATAGGAAAATTTATAATAGGCATATCAGCTATTGACGGGAATATAGATAAAAAAGAAGTAAAGACAATTAAAGCATTATTTAGGATAATGGAACTTGACTTAGATTTAGATAGTTTGTTGGAAAAACCTCAATCAATTATTGAAAAACCGATAGAAATAATAGCTAGTTCTGAGAGCCTTAATCAGGGAGAAGCGATACCATTTCAAAATCAAGAAGAATCTATACGGTTAGATTACCGGAAAATCAAAGAAATTCTTTCAAATACTAAAGAAATCTCTACTATTTTAGGTGATATATTTGAAGAAGATATTGAAGAAGAGATTTTAGTAGATGATAGAGTTATAGAGAGTTCTGAGCTAATAGAGGTCGAAAGATTTGAAGGTCTTGCAAGTAGGTATTATGGAATATTGGATGAAATCTTACTTAAAGAACAATGGGAAAAATTGGAGTTTGAAAGACTAAGTAAAAAACATAATCAAATGCCTTCGGGTATATTAGATGTCATAAATGAATGGTCTGATGAATTTTTAGGAGACTTTCTAATTATAGAAGAAAAAGAAATATTAATAGTAAATAAAGATTTATTTAAGGAGATGTAAAAATATGAAGATTAAAAGAAGAGAAAAAGACGCAATACTCCAATCTTTGAGAGCAGGAGTTGTTCCTAGACTTGGACTTCAACACATCCAAGTGGGAAGAAAAGAGGAAGTATCTGCTATAATAGATGATTTGGAAAGGATAAAAGAAGGAAGTGCTTTTGTTAAATTTATAATAGGGAAATTTGGCTCAGGAAAAAGTTTTTTCTTAAATCTATCAAGAACAGTAGCATTAGAAAAAAAATTTGTAGTTGCACAAGCTGATATAACACCAGACCATAGATTACATGGTACAAATGGGCAAGCTAGAGCTTTGTACGGAGAACTAATGCAAAATTTGGCTACAAAAGGTAAACCGAATGGTGGAGCATTAGAAAGTATAATAGAAAGATGGATTTCAGATATTGATTATTCTATTAAACAAGAAAATGGAACAGATGATGATGTTAAAGTAGCTATTTTTAAAAAGATGAAACCTTTACAAGATATAGTGAATGGATATGATTTTATTACTGTTATTTTGAAATATTTAGAAGCTTTTCAATCAAATAATGATGTATTGAAAAGTTCAGTAATGAAGTGGTTGAAGGCAGGTTATAGACTAAAAAGTGAAGCAAAAAAAGATTTGGAAGTTAAAAATATTATTCAAGATGAAAATATTTATGAGCACTTAAAATTGTTTTCTTGTTTTGTTAAAATGGCAGGTTATTCGGGTTTGTTAATTAATATTGATGAAATGGTGGTATTATCAGAAAGATTAAATAGTAGCCTAGCAAGAAATATAAATTATGAAATGATATTAAGAATTGTTAATGATTGTTTTCAAGGAAATGTATCAGGTATAGGTTTTTTATTTGGAGGAACAAATAATTTCTTGGAGGACAAAAGAAGAGGTCTATATAGTTATGAAGCATTAGCAACAAGGCTTGCAGAAAATGAGTTTGCTACTAATGGAATTGTAGATTTTACAGGTCCAGTTATTAAATTGAATAACTTATCACAGGAAGATTTTTATGTGTTGTTACTGAATATAAGAAATGTATTTGCAGAAGGAAAAGAAGAGAAATATTTGATTCCAGATGAAGGATTACATGAATTTATGATTTATTGTAATAAAACTTTAGGAGCAGAATATTTCTCGACACCAAGAGATTCTATTAAAAAATTTGTAGGCTTGCTATCTGTACTAGAAAAAAACAATGATTTAGATTGGAAAAAATTATTAAATCAACAAGATGTTAATAATGAAAAAACAGAAATTGAAAGTGCTGAAAGTACCGAAGAATTGGCAACTTTTAAACTATAAAAGGTGGTAAAAGTGAAGAGTGAAATATCAGCATTTAGTTTATTACACCCGTTAATTCAACAAGAGCTTTATAGAATGGGATGGAAAGAGCTAAGAAAAATTCAAGTAGAATCTATAAAAAAAATGAATGAAAACAACTTAAATATGGTTATATCTGCTAATACAGCAAGTGGTAAAACTGAAGCAGCTTTTTTACCAATAATTTCAGACATGTTAACCACTCCTGAGAAAGGAATAACATGCCTTTACATAGGACCTCTCAAAGCCCTGATTAACGATCAATTTATGAGAGTAGAGGAGCTATGTGAAAAAACAAAACTTCCTGTACATAAGTGGCATGGTGATGTTTCTGGAAGTAAAAAAAAGAAAGTAAGGACAAGTCCAAAAGGCATTTTGTTATTAACTCCAGAATCACTAGAATCAATTTTTATAAATCATACATTTAGTTTATATGAAATGTTTAGTAATTTAAAATATATAGTTATAGATGAGATGCATTCTTTTATAGGTGAGGAAAGAGGTATTCATTTAAAGAGTTTAATCTTAAGATTAAATAAAATCACAAAAAAAGATATGAGAGTTTTGGGACTCTCTGCGACCTTAGGAGACATATATAAAGCAGGGCAGTGGATGACAGAAAACTTAAATAAATCATTTGACTTGATTAATGATACAGAAGATAAAAAGTCTGTTAGTTATATGATTTTAGGTTATTTGATAAAAGCGGAAGAAACACTAAGTGATGAGAATCCGTATGAGGAAGTAGCTAATGATATTTTTAATAGCTTTAAAGATAAAACATCTTTAATATTTGGAAATAATAAATCAAAATTAGAATTTTTAGCAGATATGATCAATGAAAAGGCTAAAAGCATAGCATACAAAAATCCTTTTAGGGTTCATCATGGTTCATTATCAAAATTTGAAAGGGAAATTGTTGAAGATGAATTAAAATCAGATAAGGTTATTTCTGTTTTTTGTTCTAGCACTTTAGAGATGGGGATAGATGTAGGCGATGTATCAATAATAGGACAAATAGAATCTCCATGGAGTGTAAATTCTTTAGTTCAAAGGTTAGGTAGAAGTGGAAGAAAAGATGGAGAAAGCTCAATAATGAAAGTCTTTATAACTGAAAATGAAATGTCTTCTCATATTTCTATTTTAGATAAAATAAACGAAAATTTAATACAATCAATTGCATTAACAGAGCTTATGATCGAAAAATGGATTGAACCTCCCGTAATAAATAAGATTCATTTTTCGACTTTAGTTCATCAAATCTTAAGTTTAATAGCTCAGTTTGGTGGTGCGAGTCCTTTAAATTTATACAGTAACTTAATAAAAGAAGGAGCATTCCCAAATGTTAGTCAAAGTGATTTTATAGAGATACTAAAAGGATTAGGTCAAGGTAAACTTATTGAGCAAACTCCAAAAGGAGATTTGATTCTAGGTATGTTAGGAGAGAAAATTGTAAGAAATTATAATTTTTATTCTGTTTTTAAATCCCCAGATGAGATAAAAGTAATTTTTAAGGGAAAAGTAATAGGAACTATTTTAAATGACCCAGGTATTGTGGTAGAAAATTACTTAGTTTTAGCTGGAAAAAGATGGAAGATAATAGAAATAATTAAAGAAAAAAAAGAAATTATTGTAAAAAAAGCTAAAGGAAAAAAAATACCAGAATTTAATAGAAGTTCTACTCCAATGATTCATAAAAAAGTAAGAGAAAAAATGAAAAAAGTATTAATAGAAGAAACAAATTATATTTACTTGAATTCAAGAGGAAAAGAGATGTTGAGTTCAGCAAGGAAATCATTTTCAAGACTAGAAAAAAAGCAACAGGAATTTTCTATTGAGGGGAAAAGTATAATTTGGTTTACTTGGACAGGGACTAAGATAAATTTAACTTTATTTGCTTTAACAAAGTATTATTTAAAAATGGATGTAGAAATGAGAAATGTAGCATTAATTTTTACAAAAATTAAATTGGAGGAAATAAAAGAAAAGTTAAATTCAACTTTGAAAGAACATCCGTCAAGTTTAGAGTTATCTAGATTGTTTCCATTAAAATCATTTGAAAAGTATGATGATTTTTTAACGGAAGAGTTAAAAGCTATTTCCTTTGCTAATAACTATTTAGATTTAGAAGGGGCACTAGAATTAATTAAAAAATCAAAGTTTTAGTTATTCTATAGAACTATAGCTCCCTTTAAATGAGGCTTTCCTATCCTCTTATCTTTTAAATCTATTTTTTAGTTATGTTTTTACTTGATAAATATAATATTTTTAGTAATGAATTATCTGTTGAGTATACTCCTTTAAACTGACTATTTTAATCGGTTCTTTGTCAAGTGGTATTAGCAAAAATTTTAAACAAATAAATATGCCTAAGAGACTTTGGTAGAATTATGCTACCAAAGTTTCTCCTAGATTCTAATATATCTCACCCCAAAATGCTTCATAAAATCTTCTCTAACCTAATATTTTCAATGGTTTATTGTTAATTTCCTCAACTGCTTTATTTACTTCTTCTTTTGTTAAAGTGTAAAATCTATAGCTTTAAGAAATACCTTCTTAATATTCCATTTCTATCCTCATTTGCTCTTTTTCCCATAATAGACAGGAGTCTGCAAAATATGTTTTTACTCCAAACTCTTTTCTAATTCCTCATTCTATTATCTGGTGTAAAGCTCTTATATATTCATTGGAAATATATTTGAAGTTTTCTAAAGTATTTTGATTAAATGTAATCAACTTTCTATCTTCCATTAACTCTGCTAATAAAAATCTTGATTTTCTACTTATATAAGTCCTTATGGCACCTTGTCTCATAAATTATCCTTTCTATCTTTGGTAAAACCTACACTTTACCGGATAATTTATGAAATTTCTATTTTTTTGTCGCATTTAATTATGCAACGCAGGATTTGATTTTTCTTTTTCACTAATACTTACTAATTATTCCTTATTACTCGCTTTCAGGATTCCACTGTAACCCCATTTTGATACGTGAATCATACTAGCTTTATACTTGCTTACTGTTGCCTTTGGCTTCACTAGGATTACGTCTCCTTATTTTTTCTAATTACTAATTTGTTTTGAAGTATATCTATCATATTCCTATCTCTTTCACTCAATTCTTCTAAGCTATCATCACAAGGAATAAAAAGCAAGTCTATTGTAATAAATAAAAAAGGGTTTATTTTAAAATACATTAAAAAAAACTAATTCTATTAGGTTCTCTCTTCTATACTACTTCTACCTTTCCAAATAATATCAAAGTCCTAATTTTAATGCAACTTTCTTCTACACTTTTCCCCCCTATCATCTTACCAAGGTTAAACCCTGTAAAAGCAACATTAGTTCCTAGGGGAGGAATTATCTCTAATTTCCCACCTATTACTAATAAATCTACATTTGCTTTGCTACATTGTCTTACAAATGATTCTTTTAAGTTTATTTTTCCCTTGGCAAAAATAATTATAATACTTCCTCCTAATAGATTAGAAGAAGTAACTTTTAGTATATTTGAAGAAAATAAAGATAGGAAGTCAAAAGTAGAAGTTGTAATACTTTTATTACCTACTTTTATAAAGATTAATACAACTCCTAAAGTAATTAACAAATATGTAGTATAGTTTATCTGCCCAAAAATACCCTCTTTATAAGTAAATTTAAAAGTAAGTAACAAACTTAACATAACTAACATAAAACTGGCAACAAATAGTTTCCTATTCTTTACATAGATAAATACAGATAGAGGAATTAATACCAAAGGCCATAGTTTCTTAAATTGTATTAAATATTCTTCATTAATTATATTTATGTCAAATAACAAAAAAAGTATCCCTATAAATAAAATACTTATTCCTATACTTTTATGATTTTTCATATAACCACCTCAGTTATATATTAGCATAATTCAAATTTTCCCTTTTTTTTATTTTAAGAAAAGTAAATTGATTTTCGACTTAATTTCAAAGGAAATCAATCAAAATTTTTAAATATATTAATTCATAAATTGACATTTATATATTTTTATGGTAGTAGAGTAGTGTAAGTATTTTTTATTACGAAATTATAAATAGGAAGGTGATAAAGATGAAGATAGGAGTTCCAAAAGAGATAAAAAATAATGAAAATCGAGTTGGTTTAACACCAGCTAGTGTTGAACAACTAGTAAAAGACGGGCATAGTGTTTATGTAGAGAAAAATGCAGGTTCTGGAATAGGATTATTAGACCAAGATTATACTCAAGCTGGTGCTATTATTCTTGAATCACCTGAAGAAATCTTTATGGAAAGTACATTAATTGTAAAAGTTAAAGAGCCACAAAAAAAAGAAATAAAACTTTTAAAACCACATCATATACTCTATACTTATTTACATCTAGCTGCTGACTTAGAACAGACAGAAGGATTAATTCAAAGTGGAGCTACATGTATTGCATATGAGACTATACAGCTTGAGGACAAAAGTACTCCACTTTTATCGCCAATGTCTCAAGTTGCAGGTAGAATGGCTACTCAAGTATCAAGTTTTTACCTTCAAAAAAATAATGGAGGAAAAGGTATCTTACCCGGTGGAGTACCGGGAACAAAAAGGGCTAATTATGTAATATTAGGTGCTGGCGTAGCAGGAATGAATGCTCTTCAAATGGCAATTGGATTGGGTGCCAGAGTAACGATTTTGGATATAGACATAAAAAAATTAAACTACATAGACAGTATCTATGGAAATAAAGTAGATGTATTATTTAGTAATGAAGAAAATATTAGGAAATCTTTAATAGGTGCAGATGTAGTTATTGGAACTATACTAATTCCAGGGGCAAAAGCTCCTAAGTTAATAAAAAAAGAACATTTAAGTTTATTAGAAAAGGGTAGTGTCCTTGTTGATGTAGCTATAGATCAAGGAGGTTGTTTCGAAACATCAAAAGCTACAACTCATCAAGACCCTATTTATTTTGTTGAAGGAATTCTTCATTACTGTGTTGCTAACATGCCAGGTGCTTTTGCTCAAACATCCACATATGCATTAAATACTGTTACTCTTAAGTATGCTAGAGAGATAGCTTCAAATGGTTTAAAAAATGCTTGTGAAAAGTATAAAGAGTTACTAAAGGGAATAAATGTAACAAAGGGAAGGTTAGTATATGAACAAGTTGCTATAGACTTAAATTTACCTTTTCAACCTATTGAAATTAAAGACTTATAAATAGAAACCTATCTTATCTTAATTGTTTCGAGAAAACTCCCTCCTCTACTTAGGAGGGAGATGAATCGGAAGGGTTTTAGTCTTTAA
>CAZFBB010000031.1:0-22687 GCA_964517235.1 uncultured Fusobacteriaceae bacterium | reverse complement strand
GGGGAAACAAATTTTACAACATTTTAAGGCTGATGCCTATTTTTTTTTTTTTTTTGAAAAACGCACAAGTCGAGTAATTAAGAAAATTTTACAATTCTAAAAGTCAGGTTATTATGAATTTTAATAAATTCACCATGAAATTAATATATAAAAAAAATGAAAAATATTAATTTAAGAAGAAAAAAATTATAAATAAAATTAAATTTGGAACTGGAGGTTGAAGAGTTGTGAGGGAAGAGCATAATCCTTTAGAAAGATTTAAAGAGTATTTACTTTCAAATATTCAAGTAGGTAAAGAAGTAAAAAAAGTTGAGGTGTGGAAGGAGATTTTAACTCCATTTACCACAACTTTAGCTTTATTTTTATTAACATTTTTTTATTTTAAAATTATAAATAATAAGGTTGTTTTTGGAACATCTATTATACTTTCATTGTTTGCTTATTATATTTTGTGCTGGAAAAATGATATTAAAAGTTTTAAAGAGGTAAAAATAATCAGAATATTATTACTTCTTGTTTTATCTGCCATTGTGTCCATACCAATTTTTTATGGAGAAAAATATGTTTTTTATAATTTACATAAAGGCATGTTAAATTATTTTCCAGCATTCGAGCTCTGTAATTTATTAGCTTTTTTACTGGTTATTCCAATAATAGAAGAGTTGGTTTATAGATGGGCTGGAGGAAAAATAATAGAAAAATCAGAAAGTAAATTATTAAGCTTTATTATAATTTCAGTTTTGTATGCTTTGGCTACTCCTTACATGTATATGTGGTTGCCAAGATTTTTTATGGGTATAGGTCTCTTGTTGATTAAAAGAGAGTCGAAAAATATTTTTGTATGTATTGTTGCAAATGCTCTTTTAACAGGAGGTTTGCTTTATATTATGTCTAAAGAATATTTTGTAGATAATAGCAAAGTTATTGATAGAGTAATTGAAAAGAGGATAGAAAAAGCTAGAAAAGGAAGTTCTTTTAAAGAGGGCGAAATAGATGTAAGAATGTATACTTATATAGGTGAAGAAGTAATAAGTACTTTAGATAGGGTGATTTATAAAGATGGACTAATTTTTATGAAGAAAGATAAATTTGTAAAATTATTAGAAAAACACTCAAATGTAATAGTAAAAAAACTATCAGAAGACAGATATTATTTTGATTTGGGAAGTAGAAAGGTAGAAGTAGATTTTAATAAGATGGTAAGTACTATAGAAACAAATGATTTTTCGAAAAATTTAGATATAAATTATGAAAAGGTTAAATTTGAAGAGAGTGAAAATATTCTTAGTTCCTATAATGAAATTAAGAAAAAGTTAGAGGGAAGAAGAGAGTACAAGTTAACTTATAAAGATGACAATTATTTTATATTAAATGATTTGATTCCTGCTTTGTCTTATGAATTTTTAGGAAAAGAATTTATAGAAAAAGAATATATAATAACAGACTTTAAATATGAAAATATGGGAGTAAAAGAACTTAGAGGATTAAATGAGTTTTCATATTTTAAATTGAAAGAAATATTAGAAATGATGGAGGGATTTTCTAAGGTTCAAGAGGGAATAAGTTTTAAATTAGAAGAAAATAAGAATAAATTTCAGGACTATTTTTTAGCGAGATTAGCTGGATATGTAAAAGAGATCGACCGTGGATATTTTAAAATAGTAGAAAAAAGAGAGTATTTTAAAAGTGATAAATACACGGAAAATTATTTTG
Source organism: uncultured Fusobacteriaceae bacterium (assembly GCA_964517235.1). Lineage (GTDB taxonomy): Bacteria > Fusobacteriota > Fusobacteriia > Fusobacteriales > Fusobacteriaceae > CAZFBB01. The sequence continues at coordinate 20,974 of CAZFBB010000031.1, read as the reverse complement.
AAATAAGAGATGGTTATAAGAAGAATTATATAAAATTTGATAATTTTGATTTTAATCAAACTAAAGAAATATATGATTACTTTATGTCTGTGGACAAAAATAAAGATTTGATAATTGATATAAAAAATCTTAAAAAAGGAAATGACTTTAATATGTACTATCTTTTGTCTGTTCTTATAGATAAAGATTTGAAGATATTGTATAAAGTAGGTGGAGAGAGAGTAGAAGTAAAATTAGGAGATATGTCAGAACTAAGTTACCAAGGGAAAATAACAGTATTAACTTCTGAAAGAACCTATGGTTTAGGAAGTATATTTGCAAGTATAGTAAAAGATAACAAAATAGGTGAAATTGTTGGATTAAATACTAGTGGTGGGACATACTTGGAAGAGGTAAAAATCTTGCCTAATGGAATAATAATAAGTACTCTAGTTGACATAGAATATATGAATGAGGAGTATAAAAGTGTAGACAAGGGAGTAGAAGTGGACGTCTATATAGAGTAGAGGTATAATAAGTAATAAGCAAAAAAAATTTTAAAATTAACGATTTGGTTAATAGGAAGGATAAGTTTTGGTTGGTATACTTAAATTTTTGTCACATAAGTAGTTAAAATGCCAAATAAGGAAAAGTAATATAGATAAAAAATTAAAAAGAAAACCTTTTAGCTTCTAAGCTCTCTAGAAAGACTTAGTACTAAGAGGTTTTTATATTTAAAAATACTATTAAAAGCTAAATACCATTTGAAATAAGGAATAAAACTGAAAAGTTTAATTCTTATAATATATATTTTTTTCTAAATTCTTTGATAGTTTTTATAAAATAAGCAGAAATAATCATAAGAGCAATAGTATCTGCTATTGGTCGACTTAACCAAATTCCCTTTAATCCTAAGGAATTTGGTAAAATCCAGAGACATGGAATAATAAATAAAACTTTTCTGACAAAATTAAATGTCATAGCTAATTTAGCTTCTCCTAAAGCTTGGTAGAATGTAGAAATGACTATTGTAGAAATCATAAATGGTGAAGCAATAAATCCAAACCTAAGAGCTTCTACTCCCAAATCTATAGTTTTCCTATCGGATATGAATATTCTCATAATATATTCTGGGAAAGTAAGTACTGTAAGTAAAACTATTACAGATATTCCCAAAGAATAAAACATAGCTAATTTTACTGTTTCTAAAACTCTATCATACTTTTTTGCCCCTTTATTATAGCCTATTATAGGAGGCATTCCGCCGTGGGAAACACCGTTTATCATCATAATAATAAATGAATGCATAGTCATGTATACTCCATAAGCAGCAATAGCATGACCTCCACCCAAAATATTAAGCTGTTTGTTAAATAATCCAGAAACCATAGCATTGCCTAGTGTAATCATTGTACTTGGTACTCCGAATTTTAAGATATTTTTATATATACTCCATTTTAATATAAAATTTTCTTTTTTTAGTTTGATAGGGCATTTTTTCCATAGAAAGAATGATATATTTATAATTGCTGCTATAAATGTAGAAAGGAAAGTTGCAAAACCCACACCAAATATACCCATATCCAGTGGGTATAAAAATATATAATCAAAAAGAATATTTAAAATAGCTCCAAGAGATGAAGTTATCATAATAAACCTTGGGTAGCCAAAAGCTCTAATAACTCCATTTAAACCATATGTATAACATTGAAATAAAAGAACAGGAATAATAATTTTACCATAAATAAGACCATATGGAACTGTAACTTCATTTCCACCTGTTGCGTACAAAAGTTTTTCTAAACCTAGTAACAAAAGAATAATAGTAATAGCAGATGAAATCAAAAATAATAATAGTTGATTTCCGACTATGTCTGTTACGTCTTTAAACTTTTTTTCGCCTAATTTTATAGCGACAATAGTACTAGCACCTACACCTATCATAGCAGATACTGCAAAACTAATATTGGTAATGGGAAAAGTAAGAGTCACACCAGCAAGAGCTTGAGAACCTAATTTTTGTCCAATAAAAATACGGTCAACAATAGTATATAAAAGATTGATAACAGAACCGATAAGGGCAGGAATAGAATATTTTATAAGTAAGGGTCCTATGGGGACATTTTCTAATTCTTTATTCATAATTAAACTCCTTAAAATTATTTATTTGGAGATTATACAATATTTATTGAAAAAATGTAAGACAAATGATGAAAATAATTTAAAAAAATTTTAATATATATATGAAATTATTCTTTAAAATAAAAAAAATGAAATAAGTTGTTTTTAAAAGGGAAAATTTATGTTCATAAAATGTTAAAGAAAAAATTATATAATTCAAAAAAAGTGCAAAAATATTTTTAGATAAAAGTTACTTATTTAGTTAAAAAAAAATCAAATGTGTTTTGAAAGCTTCTTTATACTATAAAAATAAATTTTCAAAAAATATTTTTTGATAATACTTGACTTTTAAAATATAAAAAAGTGGATTAAATTAATAAAATAATGTTTTCATCCCCTTGAATTATAAAGATTATGTGCTATAATAAGGATAGAGTATTTTTTTAACAGGAGACGTAAATGAGCCATTTGAAAAACGTGATAGATAAACAAAATGAGGCAAAGAATCAATTTGCTAAAATACAGGCAGAAAAGAGTTTTTTTCTTGGTGAATATAGAGAAAGGGTTTTAGTTGCTCTTCAAAAAGATCAAATTGAGGAAGATGATGTTTATGAAGAGATACTGGAAGCAATGGGAGAAGAAGAAGCTTATTTGCTAAAGATGAGTAGAGAACTTAATATAAAAAAATTAAAACCTTATATTCAACACGCAGAAAAATTAAAGTTAAAGTATCAATTGGTAGATGGACTTAGTTACTATGGCAATATTGGATTAGTTGTAGTGTCTAGAGAAGCTCTCAACAATCCACCACAAGAACCAATTATTCGTGATATGGATCAGGATTTTATTGATGCTGGTTTAGGTGAGATATTTAGTAAAAATAGAGGAAAAAAGATTTGTAGAGAGCACTATAAAAGCTTATTAAACAAACTACCTGAGTATGAAAAGGACTTTGAAAAGATTAATATTTTTGACACAATAATTGGAAGAAAATGTCCCATATGTGAAACAGAAAAAAAACTTAGGAGGAAATAATGGACGCTTATAGAATTAAAGGTGGAGTAAAATTACAAGGAGAAATTGCTATAGGTGGAGCAAAAAATGCAGCACTACCAATACTTGCAGGAACTTTAATTGCTGAAGGTGAATATATATTAAATAATGTACCGGAATTAAAAGATGTAAGAACTCTTATTAGAGTTTTGGAAAAACTTGGTTTAAAAGTAGAAAAATTAAAAGCTAATAGTTATAAAATAATAAATGAAGGAATAAAAAGTATAGAAGCAACTTATGATTTAGTAAAAACTATGAGAGCCTCTTTTTTGGTAATGGGTCCAATGTTAGCTCATGTGAATAAAGCAAAAGTTAGTTTGCCTGGAGGATGTGCTATTGGAGCTAGACCAGTAGATTTGCATTTGAAAGGTTTTGAAGCACTAGGTTGTAAAATAAAAATAAATCATGGATATGTAGAAGGATTTACAGAAAAATTAAGGGGTAATACTATTGTTCTTGATTTTCCAAGTGTTGGAGCAACAGAAAATATTATTATGGCTGCAGTAAAAGCAGAGGGAGAAACTATCCTAGATAATGCTGCTAAAGAGCCTGAAATAGAGGATTTATGTAATTTTTTAGTAAGCATGGGAGCTAAAATTGAAGGAATAGGAACAAGTAGGTTAGTCATTACAGGAGTTGAAAAATTAATTCCTGGAGAGTACAATATAATACCAGATAGAATCGAAGCAGGGACTTATTTGGTTTTAGCTGTATTATCTGAAGGTTTAGTAAAGGTAAAAGGAGCTAATTTGCATCATATAGAAAGTTTTAAAGCAAAGTTAGAAGAGATGGGAGTAAAATTTCATATAGATGGAGATTTAGTTAGGGTAGAAGCAAAATTAGCTGACTTAAAGCCAGTTAGAGCAAAAACTTTGCCACATCCCGGATTTCCTACTGATTTGCAAGCGCAACTTATGACACTTATGTGTATAGTAAAGGGAACAAGTGAGATAAAAGAAACTATATTTGAAAATAGATTTATGCATGTACCAGAGCTTAATCGTATGGGAGCAAATATTAAAATTGATGGGAATGTAGCCCTTATAGATGGTATAGATAAGTTTGAATCTGCTGAGGTAATGGCTAGTGATCTTAGAGCAGGAGCATCTATGGTAATTGCTGGTTTATTTGCAGAAGGAGAAACTATTGTAACTAGAATTTATCATATAGATAGAGGATATGAGAATTTAGAAGATAAACTAACTAAATTGGGAGCAAGTATAGAAAGAATCAAGGTAGAAGGAGTATAGATGGAAAAGTTAATAGGAATAAATCCTGTAACAGAGGCGCTAAGAAGCAAAAAAGATATAGAGTATATTGAAGTATTCAAGGGGACAAAAGAAGAAAAGATAAAAGAAATTAAAAGTTTAGCATCAAAGCTGAATATTAAGATAAAGAAAGGTGATAAAAGGGTAGAAAACTCTCAAGGAGTGGTGGCGTTTATTAATGATTACGACTATTATATGGACTTTGGAGAATTTCAAGAAAAAATAGTTAAAGAAGAGGATAGTCTTATATTAATCCTTGATGGAATCCAAGATCCAAGGAATTTTGGGGCGATTATTAGAAGTGCGGAAACTTTTGGAGTAAGTGGTATTATAGTACCAGAAAGAAGATCTGTAAAGATTAATGAAACAGTAATAAAAACTTCTACTGGTGCAATCGAGCATGTTCCTATAATTAGGGTGACTAATTTAGGTAGAGCTATTGATAATCTAAAAAAGATTGGATATTGGATTTATGGTGCAGAAGCAAGTGGAGAAAAATATTATTATGAAGAAAAATATCCTCTTAAAAAAGCTCTAGTATTAGGAAGTGAAGGGTTTGGAATAAAAGCTAAAGTTAAAGAACATTGTGATATCTTAGTAAAGATTCCGTTAAAGGGAAAAATCAATTCATTAAATGTATCGGTAGCAGGTGGGATTTTATTAGCAGAAATGTCAAAATAGGGTATTAGGAGTGGTGTCTGAATGGGGATCGTTAAAGATATCGATGATGAAATAATTGATAACGCTCAACTAGGTGATACTGAAGCAATTAATTCTATCTTTGAGGAATACGAAAACTTCGTATTTTTGAAGGCAAAAAACTATTTTTTAATGGGTGCAGATAGAGAAGATCTGATTCAAGAAGGGATGATAGGACTTCTAAAAGCAATAAGGGGCTATGATAAGGACAAATTGGCGTCTTTTAAAACATTTGCATCTATTTGTATCAAAAGGCAACTGATTACAGCAATAAAATCTGCAAATTCACAGAAAAATATGGCTCTCAATACAGCAATAGGTATTACTGGTGAGAGTGAAGAGGGGCGTGAAGTTCCTTATACAAAAGGGTTAGAGTCGTATATTAGCTATAGTCCAGAAGAATTATACCTTACAAAGGAACAAATAGACGGTCTTAAAGATTATCTTAACAACAATCTTAGTTCCTTTGAAACTATTGTTTTTAAATGTATGGTGTCAGGGTTAACTTATAAGGATATAGCTAAAAAACTTGATAAAAAAGTGAAAAGTGTGGATAATGCTATACAAAGGATTAAGAGAAAAAGTGAGATGTGGATAGTAGAATATAAAAAATAAAATTGAATAAGTATAAAAGCTTGAGGCTCCTTTTAAGGAGTCTTTTGTATTGAGAACTCTAAGTAAAAGTTTCTAAAATTTTTAAGATACTTAAATCTGTAGTACCCTATAGAAAATTTTTTAACAGTAAAAAAAAGAGCTAAAAGCTCTTCTTGTAAATTTAGGGGTTAGGAGGTATAGGGGATATACCTCCTAGGATGTCATGATGAAAAAATTATTGTTAAGACTTTCGTCATTTACATAATGATTATAATATAAAAATAAAATTAAAACAATATTAAAATTATTTAATGTTTTTAGTTTTCTTATTTCAAAAAACTTGTAATTATAATGAAATTTATAGGTAATGTTATCGTTTTTGCCTTGATACAAAAGTAATAAAAAAATTAAGTATTGCTACAAAAAATGCGTTGAAGTTTATTATTATTTATTAAATACTATGTTATTATCTAAAATATAAATTTTATATTTAGCCAAATAGATGTGTTCTTCAAGTATTTTTTTTGGTTAGGTGCTAGACATTTATAAATTAAAAAAGCTTATAAAAGAAACTTTAAAGTTCTCTTATAAACTTTATTTTATATTTGAATCTTAATTAAATATGGTTCCTTTCCCAAATCTTTTAGGAGGTACTCTTTATAGAAGTTAAATTTAGGAATTTTCACTTTTATAGTCTCTAGAGGAACTTTGGCTAATATTCTTTCATTGATTATTCCATTTAAGTCGGATCTGTATTTAAGACCATTAACTAATACTTCTACCCCCTCTCTATCTGTTCCATTTACGCTGGTTAATTCAATAACAAAGTTTACATTATTATCATTAAGCAGTATGTTGAAATTTCTAACTACTTTTTCTTCAACCGAAAAAATACTAGATTCATAAGGTAAGTACTTATTATTATCTACTTTAACATAGTATCTATCTACTATTTTAACATCATCAAATCTATAAAAGCCATTTGATGATGTTAAGGTACTTGCTATAAATTCCCCCTTTTCATTATAAAGATTAATTCTAACAGAACTGAGAGGCAAGATACCATTGGTAACAGTACCACTAATTGTAGAGTATCTCTCTTGTACAATTATGTCAGATATACTTTTAGTTGAAAAAGCCTCAACTCTCTCTATTTTTCCAGATGGATAATAGCCTTTTGCATTGCTTTTTATAAAAACTAGACCTTTTTCTACTTCTAAATTATAACTGCCGTCCATACTTGTATATGCTGTTAAATCATTACCATTATTTTTTATTTCTAACTTGGAATTTTTTAAGGGTTTTCCTTTAGTGTCAAAAACATATCCTTTAATAATACTAGGGATTTCAGCAACTTCAATAATAGGTTTGTACTTTTGATCACTATTACTAAAGTCTAAAGTTAAATCTTCGTTTACAAAATATCCTTTTTTATTAACTTTGACCCTGTATATATTTGGAGGCAATGTACCCTTAAAAAAGCCTTGTATATTACTTTTAAAAGAGTAAGAGTTCTCTCCTTGGTCTATGAAAGTAATAGTTACACCACCTAAATAACTATTGTTACTAATCAACCTACCTTCAATTTGGCTAAGGCTTATTGGCAAAGAGATATTAATCTGCTTATTTTTCTCAGGATTTAGATATAAATCTTTTATTATATAAGGTTCTCTAAAAACAGTAAAAATTTCTATGGTATATTTACCTTCTTTTAGAAAAAATTCAAGTGGTTTACCCATATAATCAAAGGTGTAGAATAATTGATTATCTTTAATTATATTAACAACAGCATTACCAATAGGGTATTCTATTTCATTTTCCTCAAAAGTATAGATTAAATCATCACCTCTACCAAGAGCAAAAGTAAAATTTACATCTTTGTTATCTAAGTAAACAATGATTTCTTTATCATTATTCATCTCTGTAAAGAATTTTCTTGTAGTATAATAATCTGATTTTATGTCGATTTGGTGTAAACCTTTTAATTGGTCAAATGTTACTTTTCCATCTAAATTTGTAATCTTTTTATTACCATCTATATAAACAATAATGTCCTTTAAATTATTATTGTTATTATCTTTGATAGTCATGTCTAAATCATAGGCAAAATAGACCTTTATAATTATGAGGAAAAAGATTAAAAAAGTTTTCTTCATAAAGCTCCCTTCATATACTTACCTAAAAGTTTGTGGTATAATTTATAGTAGCACTTTTTTTACTTTATATCAAGGAGGTCACATGAATATCAGTATCAAGAATAAATTTTCTATGATTATAGTTTTTATGAGTATATTATCTCTCATTTTTGCATATGTAATCTCAAATGAAGTAGTATCAAAAAATATACTAGAAAAGGAAGAAAAAAGAGCTGAAGAAAAGGTATTCTATTTAAATAGGGAGCTTAAAATAGTAGAAGATAAAGTCTTTAATGAAGCTATAAACATATCTCAAAATAGTGGTGTTATCGAGTTTTTTTTAGATATAAATAAATTTAATAAGGAAGAAAGGTTAAAGCAAGAGGAGCAATTAAGTAAATACTTTGGAAAAAGAATAATAAGTAAAAGTGATCTATTAAAAAATGTAGATATACAATTTTTGTATAAAAAGGGTTCATATATATTTAATACTAAAGAGAATTATTTGGATGAAGAGGAAAATATAGATATAGCCCTTGGTTTAAAGAATAATTTTCCTCAAGATTATTTAACTTATATCTATGACCCTCAGGGAAGACTTTATATAAAATCTTATTCTCCTATAATAAATAGTAATTTAAAAGATGTTTTAGGTGGGGTAGTGGTTAGTTACGAATATGATAAGTTTATACTAGAATATCTAAAAAAATCATATGATATAGAGCTTATACTTAGGAAAAGAGATTTAACAAATATTATGACTACTTTTGAAGATAATTTAGATGAAGCCTTTGTGAAAGAGGATATTATGGAGTTAGGTAAAAAGAGTTATTTAACTAAAACTTTAGCAATTTCAGACTTGGATTTAGAGTTGTTATTAGCATTTGATCGACAAAGAGTATTGGATGAAAAATCAGAAATATCCTCTTATTTATTTATAGCTCTATTTTTTGTATTTACTTTATTGTTTATAATTTCAAGCACTGTGCTTAATATCTTTATAGATTCATTAAAGAGGTTAACTATTAAGATAAATTCCTTGAAAGATGGTAATTTTAATATTAATCTGGGAAGTTTAAAAAATAACAATGATGAAATAGGTATTTTAGCTCATGACTTTGAAAATATGGTACACATATTAAAAAATAAAATTAAAGAATTAGAAGAAGCTAACTTAAATAACAAACATTATTCTACAAGATTAGAAAAAGCTAATGAAGAACTAAAGTTACGAAAAAATAATATAGAAGAAAAGAGTGAGAATATAGAAAGGATAAATAAGCTCTTAAATAGTAGAATTACAGAGATTACTAACATGTACTATTTGATGGTAAATTCAAGTAAGTATATGTTAGATGATAAATTTTATGAAATAATATTAAAAGGTGTAAGAGAAGGGCTGATTTTACCTAAAGTAGCAATTTATCTCCAGAGAAGAAGGGAAAATCAAGTTGAATTAAAAAAATCCTTTGGATTTGATAATATACCTAAGAAGATAAATATAGAAGCTAGCAAAACTTTACTTATGAAAAAAGATTCTATAGAAGCAGAAGAGATATTTTCAGGAGATATTTTTGGAGATAAAGAACATTTATATCTTTTTCCACTAGTGACTAAAAGGGAAGATGAAGAGTTTTATGGTTTTATGCTTTTGTCTAAGAATGAAAAATTAAACCAAGATTTTAAAAAATCTGTACTTACTTATGTAAATGCACTACTACTAGTAATTGAAAACAGAAAATTTTATTTACAATTATTGTCTGAAAATAAAAAATTAGAAGAAACAACGAAAGAATTGCAAGAATCAGAAAAGATGAAGAACATATTTATATCAAATATAAGTCATGAATTACGTATTCCACTTGTACCAATTAAAGGCTATCATGAGATTATTTTAGAGGAAAGAATGGGTAGACTTAATGAAAAGCAAAAAAAAGCAATGAAAACTTCTCTTAAGAATATAGAAAGACTACAAGAGATTATAGAAAATATACTTAATTATTCGAGGATAGAAAGTGGTAAATATCAAATATTAAATACTCCCCTTAATATAAAAGATATTTTTGAAGAAGTGTTAATTAGATTAGAAAATGTTCTTGAGGAAAAAACAGTTGATTTAATAAAAAAATTTCCCAAGGATTCAGCTGTTATTTATGCCGATAGGGAAGCTTTAAAACAAATATTTATCAATTTGATATCTAATTCTATAAAGTTTGCAGAAGGAACAGAAGTAGAGATAATTTTGAAGATAGATGAAGAGGTAGACAGATATAGGGTAAGTATAAAAGATAATGGTGTAGGTATGGATAAGTCTAAGATTGAACAAGTTTTAAAAAGTTTTAGACAATTGGAAGAAGGAAATACTAGGAGATATAGGGGTCTTGGATTGGGTCTTACTGTAGTGGATAAAATACTTGCATATTATGGTGAGAAGATATACATGAATAGTGAAAAGGGAGAAGGAACAGAAGTTTATTTCTATTTTAAAAAAGGAGAGAGAGGATGAAATTAGCACTTATTGCAGATGATTTTACAGGAGCTAATGATTTAGCATTACAACTTATAAAATATGGAATAAAAGTGATTACCACAACAAAAATATCAAGTTTAGGAAAAAATGAAGTAGAAATAATTACTAGTGAAAGTAGAAATGTAGATGAAAAACTAGCGAGAAAAAGGGTTGGAGACATAATAGAAAAATTTCAAGAGAATATCTATGACAAATTTTTTAAGAAAATAGATTCTACTCTGAGAGGAAATGTAAGAGCAGAAGTAGAAGAACTTAGGAGAATAATAGGAAATGAAACTATAGCTTATGTTGTGCCTTTTCCCTCACTTAGTCGTATAGTTAAAGAAGGAAAACATTACGTAGAAGGGGAAGAACTTCATAAGTCTATATTTAGTCAAGACCCAATATGTCCAGTAAAAACGAGTAATATAAAAGATTATTTTCCAGGGAGATTAATAAAACTTGATGAAATAAGAAATGGTAAACTGGTAGAAATATTAAAAGAAGCAAAAGAAATAGACCTCATATTTGAAGGGGAAAAAGAAGAAGATATAGACCTTATAGGGAAAGCTTTGGTAGAAAGTGGTAAGGACAAGCATATAGTAGGTAGCTCAAGAATAATAGAATCTTTATTAAAATATTGGGGCTATTCAAGAAGTAAAGTATTAGTTCTCGCAGGTTCGTGTAACAATATAAGTTTAGAACAGGTTAAAACTTTTATAAAAAAAAATGAATTTAGAATTTTTGATTATAAAGTAGGAGAACCTTTGGTAAAAAGTGGATTTGGTGAAGACATAATTCTAAGATCTATCAGGGAAAAGGAAGAGATGATAAAAGACTTGAAGATTAAAAGTAGCCAAGAGATAAAAGTAGAATTAGCAGAAATTGCTGTAAAAATAATAAAAAAAGAAGGTATAAAAAAAATAATATCTTCTGGGGGAGATATTAGTATGGAGCTCATGAAAAATCTTGGCTTAGATACTTTTGAAGTGACAAATTATATAGAAGCAGGAATAAGTTATGGTAGAAGTGGTGAATATGAGTTTATTACTAAGCCTGGTGGATTTGGAAGTAAAAATATCTATGAAAAGATGTATAGTTTTATGAAAAACTGCCGATAAATAATAAGTAAATCTTATTATGAGGTGATAATATGAAAAAGCTAATTGTTTTTTTGATGTTTTTTGTTAATTTTGTTATCGTAGAAGGTACTTTAAATGTAGATTATTCTGAAGTAATAAAAGTTAATATATATAACCAAGAACTTAATATTTGGTTCGCTCTATTAGCTCTTGGTGTATTCGGATTATTCTCTTTGGAAATATTCAAAGGTAAAAGAGGAAGAAAAAAGGGTAAAATAGATTTTATTGCATAAGAGCTTTGTAGCTCTTATTTTGTTATAACTAACAAATTTACTTTTACCCAAACTTCCTTAGCTAAAAATCTAACTATTTTTATCACAGAGACATAAAGCCACAGAGAGGTCTCACAGAAGGAAAGTTCTTGTTTGTGCAATAAACTATTGCTAATTGTTTTCATAGCCAATTATGCTAATTTATCCAATAGATTTTATATATATGTAAGTTTTACTGTGTAAATCTAGTAGTTCAAAAAAGGTTTTCAACTACTAATTACTCACTATTCTTATTGACTATTAACCATTACTTACTAAATATTTTAGTCAGCAGTGTAAAAACATCTTTTTGGTGAATAGATTTTTTCTTCTGCTTTTAATTTTTTGATAATCTTATCTAAATCTTTTTTTTCAATTCCTAATTCTTCTGCAATTTGACTAGGTCTCATCGGTTCATTTTTTTTAAGTATCTCTACTACTTTTTCTTCCATATTTTTCCTCCTTAATATACTTGACAATATTAGTGTACTTTCTTCAAAGTATTTTGTCAACTCTAGAAAAAAATAAAATTTTTTTTTGAGATAATTATAAATAAAGTTTAAAAAAAGTTTTGTTGCTCAAAATATTAAGTGAAATAGTGTTTTAAAAAAAATGTTGTAAAGCTTGATTAAACAAAATAACAAATAAACTTTGTTAAAAAAATAACTTTAGACCTAAAATATATTTGGAAAATCAAAGTAATTAAGAATCTAAGCAAGTAAAATTAAGGTTTTGAGGGTTGACATGGCTTATAAAAGAGTGTATATTAAGATTGAACACAAAGAAAAAAATGGAGGTAATGAAATGTACGTAATAGATAAAGAAGCGTGTATCGCATGTGGAGCATGTGAAGGAACTTGTCCAGTGTCAGCAATAGCTGAAGCAGAAGGAAAATACGAAATTTCAGAAGCATGTATCGATTGTGGAGCATGTGAAGGTGTATGTCCAGTGTCTTGTATAGCAGCACAATAATCTAATTATTGAGAATAATAGGAGGTAAAAATGTACGTAATAGATAAAGAAGCGTGTATCGCATGTGGAGCATGTGAAGGAACTTGTCCAGTATCGGCAATAGCTGAAGCAGAGGGAAAATACGAAATATCAGAGGCGTGTATCGATTGTGGAGCATGTGAAGGTGTATGTCCAGTGTCTTGTATAACTGCTCAATAATATTGTAATTAAAGAAGCCATTGGCTTCTTTTTTTCTACTCTGTTAAAGGTAAGTATAAATTTAAAAACCGATAAAAACTTATAAAGTGTTTTTGATTTGAAAATTATTTACATTTTGGGTTATAGATTTAATTAAACTCATACGGTGGAAAATGACCTTTGATAAATTAAACTTTAAATAGAAGGAAGTTAAAATGAAAAATAGATACGAAAAGATATTGATAATTTTTACAATGGTGTTGTCATATATGCTAATTACAGTATCTTTAAAATATGGTACTATGGCAAAACCTAAAGCTTATTTTAAACAGGAGTTTGTAAAAGGGAGGGTAGTAGAAGTTGTAGAAGAAAAAATAGTTCCTGACCCAATAGTTTCAGGGAGGTTTATGGGAACTCAAAAGCTACGTATAAGAATTCTTGAAGGTAGTCAAAAAGGAAATGAGTTTGTTATAAATAATACTCTTAGTAAAAGGCATAATATAAGAGGAAGAGAGGGGTTAAAGGGAGTTTTTACAGTAAGGGAAAAGAATGGAAAAAAAATAGTTTGGCTTTATAACTATGATAGAAGAAATATTATACACCTATTAGTTTTTATTTTTTTATTATTAATAGTAGTACTTGGAGGAATAAAAGGAGTGAAATCAATATTTTCATTGATTTTTACTAGTATAATGTTGATATTTGTTTTAATTCCTCTACTTTTTGCAGGGTATGAACCTATACCTATATCTATATTAGTAACGATAGTAATTATATTTGTAAGCTTCTTTTTAATTGGGGGAATAAATAAAAAAACTTTTGATGCTATAGTAGGGACTATCTTTGGTGTAGTTACCGCAGGACTTTTATCTTATATTTTTGGAAGGCTAGCAAACTTAAGTGGTGTTAATATGGAGAATGGAGAGCAAGTTTTATATATTGCAACTGATTATCAGATAAAAATAAAAGGTCTTATGTTCATAAGTATACTTATATCCTCTTTGGGAGCAATAATGGACGTGGCTATGTCTATATCAAGTGCAGGAAGTGAATTAGTAAGTAGAAGTAGAGAGATAAGTCCCAAGGAGCTATTTAAATCACTTATGAATATAGGAAGGGATATTATGGGTACAATGACAAATACTTTGATTTTGGCCTTTGGAGGAAGTTCTCTTACATTATTGATGATGATTTGGGGTTATCAAATGCCATACAAGCAATTTATTAATATACCACTTATTGGAATAGAAGCGATACAAGCATTTGCTGGAAGCATAGGAATAATATTGACGGTACCATTTACAGCATTAGTGACTACAGTTTCATTTAAACATAAAAGGAGGAGAATTGATGAAATGTAAAAGAGTTTTACTTTTAGCAGGGTTAATAGCTTTATTATCTGCATGTAATGTCAATGAAAAAAAGGGCAATGAACTAGTATTAGAAAGACGAATTGAAGACAGAATAGTAAATAAAAGTAATGAAGTAATAGTTAAGTCAACTGAAGAAGTTGATAAACAGATTATAACTATTGCTGCAACAGCTGATATGCATGGACGTATTTATCCCCATGATTATGCAACTGATGAATTCGATTCAGATGCAGGTTATGGAAAAATCTCTACTTTATTAAATGCTGAGAGAGAAAAAAATCCCAATTTAATTTTAATGGATGTAGGAGATACGGTGCAAGATAATAGTGCTGAATTATTTAATGATTTAGACAGGCATCCTATGGTAGAAGCAATGAATGAAATGAATTTTGATCTTTGGGCTATAGGAAATCATGAGTTTAATTTTGAAAAGGAATTTATTGTTAGAAATATAAATAATTTTGATGGAGTAGTTTTATCAGCAAATATTTATAATGAAAAAGACGGAAGTTATTTTGTTAATCCATCGCAGATATATGAAATAAATGGGACTAGGGTAGCTATCATAGGAATTATTCCTCCATATGTACCTATGTGGGAAGCAAGTGCTCCTAGTCATTTTAAAGGACTAGAGTTTGAAGAAGTTTTAGAATCAGCTCAAAAAGCAGTAGCAGAATTGGAGGGGAAATATGATGTTTTAGTTGGAGCATTCCATCTCGGAAGAGAAGACAATTATGGAGGAGAGGGGATATATCAAGTAGCTGAAGCTATGCCAGAATTTGATATTATATTTGGAGGACATGAACATGCTCTTTATGTTGAAAATGTGAATGGAGTAACTATACTAGAACCAGGTAGATATGGTCAAGCTCTTGCAAAAGCTGATATAGAAGTAGAGAAAATTGATGGGAAATGGGAAGTTGTTTCTATCAATGCAGAGAATATAGGAACGAAGGAAGTAGAGGAAGATAAAGAATTTTTATCAAAATTTGAATATATCCATGAAAAGTCCTTAGAAGATGCTAGTTTAGTAGTTGGAGAAATTACTAGAGATTTTGTTGAAAGGGTAGATTATATTACAGGAAAAGAAAATATTACTACTATGCCAACTTCACAACTTGAAGATACTGCTATAATAGACCTAATTAATCAAGTACAGATGTATTATGCAGATGCAGAAATTTCATCAGCAGCTTTATTTAATTTTGGTTCAAATTTAAAAGCAGGTTCATTTAAGAAAAAAGATGTAGCTTATATTTATAAGTATACGAATACTCTTATGGGTGTTAATATTACAGGAGAAAACTTACTTAAATACATGGAATGGTCGGCAAATTACTATAATACTTGGCGAGAGGGTGATGTAACAATTTCTTTTAACCAAGATATAAGAGGTTATAATTATGATATGTTTGCAGGAGTTGATTATGATATTAATTTAAGTAAGGAAGCAGGGAATAGAATTGAAAATGTTACTATCAATGGTGAAAGTATAGACTTAGATAAAACTTATAAATTAGCAGTGAATAATTATAGATTTGGTACCTTGACTAAATTAGGATTAGTTACAGATAAGGATAAATACTATGATTCGTACAATCAAATGCAAGATGCAGGGAGGATAAGAGACCTTATTATAAAATATACGATGGAAGTTAAAAAAGGTAAACTAATACCACAAGTTGACAATAACTGGAGAATTACTGGAGTATATTTAGACTATCCAGAAAAGGAAGAGATATTTGAAAAAGTAAGAAGTGGAGAAATTATTATTCCTACATCAGCAGATGGAAGAAGTAAAAATGTAGAAGCTTTAAATATAAGTAATTTCTAGAATATTTGGACTTAATCTATTATGATTAGGTTCTTTTGTTGTTAGAGATAAAATATACAGAATTGCTAAGATTAGATTAAAAAAGTTTTAGAAAAATGTATACAAAAATGTATACAAAAATAAATATAATATATTTAGATGTAAAGTTAAAAGTCTTCTTTTTATTGCAATAAACCTTTGGTTATGATATAGTTAGGGGGATAGAACAAAAAAGAATAGGAGTGAATCGTATGGAGTACAATTTTGGTCAAATTGAGAAAAAGTGGCAAAAAAAATGGAGAGAAGCAGGAATATTTAAAACAGAAGATAAAGTAGAAGGAAGAGAAAACTACTATGCTTTAGAGATGTTTGCTTATCCTAGTGGAAGTTTGCATATGGGACATGTTAGAAACTATACTATAGGAGATGTTATAGCTAGATACAAAAAGATGAAAGGATTTAATGTTTTACATCCTTTTGGTTGGGATTCTTTTGGACTTCCAGCAGAAAATGCAGCTATACAAAATGGAGCTCACCCAGCAAAATGGACAGCATCAAATATAGAAAGCATGAAAAATCAATTAAACCTCCTTGGCCTCTCATACGACTGGGATAGAGAAATAGCAACATATACTCCTGAATATTATAGATGGAATCAATGGATATTCAAAAAACTATATGAAAAGGGATTGGTATATAGAAAAAATTCAACAGTAAACTGGTGTCCAGACTGTAACACAGTACTTGCTAATGAACAAGTAGAAGGTGGAAAGTGTTGGAGGCATGGAAAAACTGATGTTATTCAAAAAGAGTTAACTCAGTGGTTCTTTAAAATTACTGAATATGCTGATGAATTATTAAAGGGACATCAAGAATTACAAGATGGATGGCCATCAAAGGTAATTACTATGCAAAAAAACTGGATAGGAAAGTCTTTTGGAACTGAAGTAGAATTTACAGTGGAAAAAACAGGAGAAAAATTACCTGTGTTTACTACTAGAGTAGATACATTATATGGAGTTACATACTGTGTTTTAGCTCCAGAACACCCTATGGTTAAGGAAGTTTTGGCTGAAAATCCAAGTATAGAAGCAGAAGTAGAAGCAATGAAAAATGCTGATATGATAGAAAGAACAGCTGAAGGTAAGGAAAAAAATGGAGTATTTACTGGAAGATATGTAGTTAATCCTGTTAATGGAAAAAGGGTTCCATTATGGATAGGAGATTATGTACTTATGAATTATGGTACAGGAGCTGTAATGGCTGTTCCTTGTCATGATGAAAGAGATTTTGCCTTTGCAAAAAAATATGATTTAGAAATGATACCAGTAATATATCCAGTAGACAAAAAGACTAAAGAAGTTATAGAAATAAAAGCAGAAAATATGGAAAATGCTTTTGTTGGTAAAGGAGTTATGGCGAACTCTGGCAAATTTGATGGAATTACCAACAAAGAAGCAATGAGCAAAATTGCTGAGTATGTAGAAAAATTAGAAGCAGGAACTAGAACTGTAAAATATAGATTAAGAGATTGGGGAATTTCTAGACAAAGATATTGGGGAACACCAATTCCAGCATTATATTGTGATAGTTGTGGAATAGTAATGGAAAAAGATGAAAATCTACCAGTAAAATTACCTACAGATATTGATTTCCAAGCAGGAGGAAATCCACTTGCAACATCTGAAGAATTTAAAGATGCAACTTGTCCTAAGTGTGGAGGGAAAGCTCATAGAGAAACAGATACTATGGACACATTTGTTGATTCATCATGGTACTATTTAAGATACTGTGATCCTAAAAATTTAGAAGCTCCAGTGTCAAAAGAGATTGCTAATGCATGGTCACCAGTAGATCAATATATTGGTGGAGTAGAACATGCTGTAATGCATCTATTATATTCAAGATTCTTCCACAAAGCACTTAGAGATGAAGGATTAGTGAATACTGATGAACCATTTAAGAGGCTTCTTACTCAAGGAATGGTACTTGGGCCATCGTATTATTCAAATAACGAAAATAAATACTTCTACCCAAATGAAGTATGCCTAAAGGGAGACAAAGCATACTCTCCAACAGGTGAAGAACTTGTGGTAAAAGTAGAAAAGATGTCTAAGAGCAAAAATAATGGAGTAGATCCATTACATATTATAGATAAATATGGAGCAGATACAGCAAGATTATTCTCTATGTTTGCTGCACCACCTGAAAAAGAACTTGAATGGAATGAAAATGGACTTGCAGGTTCTTATAGATTCCTTAATAGAGTATGGAACCTTGTTATAAATAATAAAGATAATTTTGAAAAGGGAAAAATTAATTTAGAAGCAGTAGATAGAAAGGATAAAGCTGTAGTTAGAAAGCTACATCAAACTATCAAAAAAGTAACTGAATCTATAGAAGATAACTTCCACTTTAATACTTCAATAGCTGCAACGATGGAACTTCTTAATGAATTACAAGATTTCCAAATAAAGGTATTAGAAACAGGAAAAGGTACTAGTGAATCTAAGAAAGTATTAACTGAAGCTGTAAAAAACTTAGTAGTTTTATTATCGCCATTTGCTCCTCATACAACAGATGAGTTGTGGGAACTTATGGGGGAGGAAGGTTATTTATTTGATGCAGAATGGCCAGTGCATGTAGAAGAATTGACTATTTCTGATGAAATTCAAATAGCTGTACAAGTAAATGGAAAAGTAAGAGCGACTGTCGAAGTAGATAGAGGTATTTCAAAAGAAGACCTAGAGAAATTAGCTCTTGAACAAGAAAATGTAGTAAAACATACTGAAGGAAAAAACATAGTTAAAGTAATTGTCATTCCTAGTAAGATAGTAAATATAGTAGTTAAATAATGGAGAATAGATTGACTTTATTAAAATGAAACTTATGGCAAGGAGAATTAACAAAGAGGCTATTTATGTTATCAATAAAAGATGATTTCTGTACTGAACAGGAGTCATCTTTTTTTAATTCCACCTATATCTATAATTATTGTAGTGATCCTTAATAATTATCTATTCCTTTCGTTAACTTAATCTAAATTTCTTATATAGGTGCATATAAATAAAAAAACAAATAAAACCTCTTTTTTAAGAAAATTTTATTTGTCTACAGTCTCTATTATAATTTTTATTATTTTTTAGTTGAGTTTTGTTTAGTGATATTATAAAGTTAATTAATTATTATTTACTCCTTTCAATATAACTAGCTCCATGACAAATGGGGCAAAAAGGCAATTCTTCCCTATCTGAATCTAATTCTATCTCTAAAGAACAAATTCTACAAATATAAAAACCTTTTCCAGGTCTATCTCCAGTAATTAACATCCTAACCTCCTTGAATTTATATCTTGTTTGTATAATAATATAGAATTGTGTAAAATAAAAGTACTTTTGTAGATAAAAACTAAAAGATATGCTATTATTATATGTATCTAGACAAAAATAATTTTAAAAGTCTAAGGGATAGGTGTAAATATGAGAAACATAAAAATAACTTATAAGTATGATGGTACAGATTTTTTTGGTATGCAAAGACAACCTAAATTACGTACTGTAGCTGGAGAAATAGAAAAAATTCTTTTGATGTTGTTAAAAGAACAAATAACCATGATTAATTCTGGTAGAACAGATAGAGGAGTGCATGCTCTTACACAAACAAGTAATTTCCATACTAAGGGCAAAATACCTTTGGATAGGTTAGAATATGCTTTGGCAAAAGCTTTGCCTAGAGATATAAAACTTATTAATATAGAAGAAGTGGCTATAGATTTTAACGCTCGTTATGATGCTTTGTGGCGTTCCTATGAATATAGATTATCTTCAAATTGTGATATATTCAATAGGAACAGGGTTATGTGGGTAGAGGGAGAAATAGATGTAGAAAAGTTAAAAGTTATATTAAAACCTCTTATAGGAGAACATGATTTTAGTAGTTTTAGAAAGGCTGATTGCCAAGCAAATAACCCCATAAGAGAGATTTATAATATAGATGTTTATAAAAAAGATGGTGATGTAGTTATTTATTTAAAAGCAAATTCATTTTTAAAATCTATGGTTAGAATAATTGTAGGTTCTGCTCTTGCAGTCTATTTTGGGAAAGAAGATGTAGACTATATAGAGAAAAAACTTTCAAATCCTAACAAACAAGGAGATGGAAAGTATATGGCTGAAGCTCAAGGGTTATATTTGTATGAGGTGGTTTATGAAAATAGTAGAAGTTAATAAAAAGGACAAAAGATACATAAATGAAATATTAAAGTTGGAAGAGGAAAATTTTGGAAAAAATGGTGGGGTGGACATATGGTTATTAAAACCATTGATAAAATTTGGGAAGGTTCTGATACTTTTGGGAGAAGATGGGAAAGTAGAGGGAGTAGCTCAATTTATAAAGAGCTTTGATAAAAATGAGGTTTATATTTATGGGATTTGTATAGATAAGAATTCTCAAGGGAGAGGTTTTGGAAAAGTATTTATGAATAAAATAATTGAATTTATGAAAGGTAAGAAGGTAAAAAAACTTTCTTTAACAGTTTCTTTAGAAAACTATGTTGGTATAAAATTATATGAAAAATTGGGTTTTAAAAGAGTAGAAGTATCTAAAGATGAATATGGTTTTGGCATAGACAGGCTAATTATGGATTTATACCTCTAGAATTATTTTATATTATGTTTTATAAAAGTTTTATTTGAACTATAAGATGACTAAAAGTTTAGAAAAAAGATGTAAAACAGAAGTATAGCCATTATTTTTCTATGTTATAGATTGTATTAGTAAAAAAAAAATGGTAAAATTAATTCTGTAGATATTATTTTTTATTTATTAAAAAAGTCTTTTTTTGAAAAATTACAAGAGGTGATAAGATTTGGAGGAAAAAAATATGAAT
>CAZFBB010000030.1:0-22866 GCA_964517235.1 uncultured Fusobacteriaceae bacterium | reverse complement strand
ATTTTTCCATTATCAAGCTTCTTTTTAATGCTTGTTTTAATGTCATTCTTGGCTCCCTTAATTCTTCCTTTAAAAGTACTAAGAAACCTACTAAAAAGTTTCTTAAATTTACAAAGGGAATTAATAGTCTAAGATTAATTAATAGAAAACTCTTTCTCATAAAAAAATCAAAGGTTAATTTTACTTTAAGATTAAAAATGACTTATGGAATTGACCCTTTTATCTGTCCGAAATGTTCTACTGAAATGATTTTATTGGACATATGGCACCATAAATATGGTATTATCTTTAGTATTTTTAATAATGAATCGAACCCATAACAGCTTACTTTCATATTTATTTCAAAACATTTAGTAACTACTCAGGAGTAAAAATTAGATATTTTGTAACTACTCAGCCCTAAAATATTGGGTAGAAAAAAATAGAAGATGTTTTTAATATCTTCCGGCTATGGTAATATTGGATTTCCTAAGAAAATACTTTGGATTGATTCCCAAATATTTAAGTTATTTTTGATGATTGTAGAGATATAACCTCGAATCCTGCAAAATTGTTTGGCTCCTTGGATACTTCTATGCAAACCAGATACTTTTTGTTTCACTTTGACCATTCGAATATCTCGTTCAGCTAAGTTGTTGTCAAAAGGAATCAAATCAGGTTTCATTAGAAATCCTAATACTTCTGGGATTCTATTAAGCCTTAGTAGCAAATTCTTTGCTTTACTTTGTTTTTTTCTTTCTCGTTTCTTTACTCTAGGATTAATTAGAGGATTAGCTTTCAGTTCTTCTTCAAATTCTTTAGATAATTCTGATTTTTAAGGAGAAATTAATGCATATTTTTCTTTAGTTGATAACTTGATTTCAGATTCAACTTGTTTTTTCATTTCCAGTAATGTAGCCTTGATTTTACCTGGAAATTTAAAATCAGTTGTTTTTTTGATTCCATTGAGTTCTCTTAAAAAATGTGCATTACAAAGCGAATGTGTACACTGGTTATAGGGAGATGATTGAACACTTAAATATGTTACAAAAGATTGAATATTAGCCCTATAAGAAGCAAGATAATTAATTTTATCAGGAAATTGAGGGTTAACTTTTGTATTACAGTGAGGACAAACTTTGTTATGTACTCTATATTCTGTAACTTGAATTTTTGGAAGAGGTACATCGAAGACTTGTCTGGTCTAGATATTATAAGGTTCAATGTTTTTAAGAGTATTGGAACAACAAGATATTCAGAGCAAAAACTTAACATTGATAGATGACTTCCTGATGAAGTGGTAAATAGATCTAAATTAGAAGAAGTTTATTTCTTTTCAACATCAACTCTTTATAGAGCAATAAGTAAAGGACTTTTAGATATTGATGGAAGAGAAGTTCTTAAATTTAAAGGTAAGAAAAAGAAAAGTAATTCTGATAAAAGAGGACAAATTCCAGTTAGAAAATTTTTAGATGAGCGACCAGAAGAAGCTAATAATAGAGAGAAAATAGGTCATTGGGAAGCTGATTTAGTTATTAGTAAAGGGAAAAAAGGAGGTTTGCTAACACTAGTTGATAGATATAGCAGATACTCTATAGTTGAGAAGGTAGAAGATAAGAAAGCAGAAACTATTATCGAAGCTTTTAAGAGAGCATTTAAAGAGATTCTAGAGGAATATTAAGACAATTCTATCCAAAGAAGACAGATTTTAGCAATGTTACAAAAAATGAAATTGATAGAGTAGTGAATCTGATAAGAAACAGACTAAGAAAAGTATTGGGTTATTTTACCTCAAAGGAGATTTTCTGGGAAAAAGTAAAGTGGTGAACTTGACACACCACCAACTAAACCTTAGAAGTGGTTTTAAAAGTTTTTCTCTTATAAAAATCATATAAATTATAAATATTTAAAAAATAATAGCAATGTGATTAATAAGTAAAAAATTAAAAAAAATTATATCAAAAATTAACCAAATTAATTTTGAAATCATTATAAAATAAGGGGAGAGGTCTAGATTAATTATGCTATTTATGATACAATTATGCTAGTATAGAGAAGTGTAAGTTAATTTTTGGCATATTAGGAGTTTTATATGAAATATTTTTTTTACAAGAGTTTATATACAGTATACTATTTGCTTATTTTATTAGTTAGAAGATGGTATAAAGATCAAAGGACTAATTCAAAATTATCTATTAAATTTATAGAATTTAATAATAAAAAAGTATTAAAAAAAGCATTTGCAAAAAAAATAAAAAGTGAAGAAGTGGCGATACTTCTACCTCATTGTGTTCAAAATTATGCATGTCCTCATAAAATAACAAGTGATATAGACAATTGTAAAAGTTGTGGGATTTGTAAAATAGGGGAGATAAGAAGGTTAAAAGAACTGTATAAATTAAATGTAAAAGTAGCAACAGGTGGGACTCTTGCTCGAATGTTTTTAAAGGAACATAGACCAAAATTAGTATTAGTAGTAGCATGTGAAAGGGATTTAGTGTCAGGTATATACGATGCTTTTCCAATGGCCTGTTATGGAATATTTAATAAAAGGATTAATGGACCATGTTTCAATACGGATTTTTTGGTGGAAGAAATAGAAGGGGTTTTGAAAGAGCTGAATAAAATTGAGGGGAGGATGGCTAAGAGCTAACAAATTATGAAAAAGAAGATATTATTAATAGCTATATTAGCAAGTTTATCTCAGAATCTTCTTGCTAGTGATAGAGAAGACCTAAAGTATATCTATAAGTTATTTCAAAATAAGGAATATGTATTGTCTATTGATGAATTAGAAAGATTTTTAATAAAGTATCCTAGCTCAGAGCACTATAGTGCTGCACAAAATTTACTTGCACAAAGCTATTATCAAAGTGGTGATTATGCAAATGCAAAAATTAGATATAGTACTTTATTACAATCAAATTATGGTGATGAAGCAAATTATTATTTGTCTTTAATTGCAATTAAAGAAGAAAAATATACAGCTGCAGAAGCTTATGTACTAAAGATTCCTATGGGAAATAAGTACAGAGAAGCTGGACTGTATCAATTGGGAGCTACATTATACAGGGAAGAAAAAGTGGTAGAAGCTACAAATATATTTAATAGAATCAGAAGGGAAAAGGGACCTTATGAAAAATTGGCATTATTTAATTTGGGACTTATTTCTTATAATAAAGGTGAATATTTTAGAACTTCTGTTTATCTAGAAGAATTTTTGTCAAAGGAAAAAAATGATTTTGATAAATTAGCACCAGCAAATTATATGCTTGGATATTCATATTATCAAGTAGATGATATTAATAAAGCTTTAGAATTTTACAATATAGTAGAAAGAGAATATTATACTTCTAACTATTATCAAAGGGCAGCAAGAGATATGCTTCTTATTTACATAAGTAAAGATAATGAAGAAAAAATAGATTATTATACAAATGAGTTAATAGGGAGCGAATTTGAAGCTTTAGCTTATCAAAATACAGGAAATTATTATTACAAAAAAAATAACTTTGAAAAAGCTGAAAAATCTTATGAAAAAGCTCTTGCTAAGGGAGCTAATGATGATATTACTTATTTGCTAGGGAGAGCAAGACTTAGTCTAGATAAAAAAGAAAGTGCATTATTTTCTTTTGAAAAATTAAAGGGAAATAATAAATATCTAAATGAATATTATTACTATAAAGCTTATATTCTGTTTAATCAAAAAGAATATGGAAAAGTAGTGAATTTTTTACAAAGTATAGAAGAAAAAGGACTTGAAAAAGATTTTGAAAAGCAATTGTATTATTTCATAGCTGATTCAGCCTTTAGTATAGAAGAATATAGAACAGCAAGAAAATATTATGGATATATCTACAAAGAAAGTAAAAAGCTGGAAGATTTTTATAAATTATTTATAGTAAATAATAGAATGAAGGATATTATTGATATAGAAAAGTTATATACACTTTATAATAAAGCTTATGCTAGTGATAGAGAGTATAGAAAAGATATATATCTAGTTACAGGTAATTTATTAGTTGAAAATGGAGAGCTTGCAAAGGGTGAAAAGGTTTATAAAGATTTTTTAAGTAAGCAAGAAGATGAAACTATTACTGAAAATTTAGTTACAGTGTTGTCTAGACAAGGTAAGTATGATGAATTACTTCTCTTTTTAGAAAAATTGGATCCAACTGCTGAAAATGTATACTTAAAAGGGTTAGCTTATTTAGGTTTAGGAAATTTTATAGAAGCAACAAGAGCATTTAATTATTTGATAAATAGTAATGAAATTTCTATTGAAACACAGGAAAAAGCAACAGTAAAATTAATAGAAACCAGTTTTGCAAGTAAAGACTATGAAAAAACTTTAAGTAATATTGAGATATACGACCAAAAATCTTATAAATTAGCAAATGAAGAAGTAGAGAAGAGTAGAGCTCTTGCTTACTTTAGATTAGGTAAGTATGAGAATGCAAGATTTATCTATGAGAAACAGCTTGAAAATCCAGAAAAAGCTGATTTTGCTAGATTTATGATTGCTGAATCATACTATAATGAAAAAAAATATGAAAAAGCTAAAGAGAATTATTTAACTTTATACACTACTACTAAAAATAGACAATATGCTAAAGACGCTGCTTATTGGCTTATTCGTATAGAAAGTTTCCAGGGGAACTATGGAAAACTTGAAGGAAGAATAAATGGATTTAGAGTAGAATTTCCAAATAGTGAATATGAAGAAGACATTACTTATATTCTTGCTAGTGCACACCTTTTGGAAGAACAAAAAGATAAAGCAATTAAAGAGTATGAAGGTTTGTATGTGAATACAAACAATCCAAATGTAAAGGAACAAAGTGCAAAAACGCTTACTGAACTTTACTTTAATAATGGAAACACAGCAAAAGCTTTAGAATGGAATGATAATGTAAAAGATAAAAATTTTAGAAGTCTTTGGTTAGGAGTAATCTATGAAAAAGCTGGAGAAATAGAAAAAGCAATAGAAAGTTATATTAGTATAAGAGATAGTAAAGATTATGGTGATATTAGCAATTATAACTTGGGAAGGATTTATCTTGCTAGGGGAGAATACACAAAAGCAAGAACTGCTCTTGAAAGAGTATTAAGTTTTGAAACAAGTAAAGTTAAAGATAAAGCCCAGTATAATATAGGTCTTAGTTATGAAAAGGAAGAAAATTATACAAGAGCAATTTCATCATTTATGCGTATAAAACTACTTTATACTGAAAGTGATATACAAGATATTACCCTTATAAAATTAGCTGAAAATTATGAAAGAAGTGGAAATGAAGCTAAAGCGATAGAAAGTTATAGAGAGTTTTATGATAATTATAAAAGTTCACCTGATTATACTTATGTAGTAGAAAAACTATTGGTATATGCAATTAATAATAAAAAAATAGATGTGGCTAGAAGTTATTATAACGAGTTAACTAGGCTTAATAAGAATCTTGGGGAACAATATAAAGAATACTTAGGGGGAGAATAATGAAGAGATATTTTTTGTTTATTTTTTTAGTAAATGCCCTGTTTATTACAGCTCAAGAAGGTTTTGAGGTTAATAAAGAAGTAGAAGGTGTAAGTACTAAAGTCTATGATGAAGGAAGAAAATTAAAGGAAGATTTATCTGAAATAAACTTTAACGATATAGATTTGAAAGATTTAGGTATAGATACAGAAATTGGCTTTGAAAAAGATATTTTAAGTGTTGAAGATTTGTCTGAAACATTTGGAGCTAGTTACGATTTTTTAAAGGAAGAAATAAGTAGTAAAGTATCAAGTATATTTGATAGTAATAGAAGAGATAACTATCTTTATCTTGGCTTTGCTGGATATAATGAGATAGATGGATTAGAGTATGGATTGCAATATGGTGATACTTATGAAGATGTTAATTATAGGATTAAATTAGATAGAAATGTAAAAGGTGAAGATAGAAAAAACAGTAATGTTAGCTTAGATAGTTTAAATGTTTTATTAAATTATAAAAAGTTAAATAGTGAATTTGATATAAAGATATTAGATGAAAACTATCCGGGGATGATAAGTTCTATTAATCAAGTAGAATCAAGCAGAAGATTAGCAGAATATAGTGCTAACCTTGAATATACTCTCTTTGAAGAAAAGGAAGATATGTCAAGTATAAATGTTGATATTTACCATGCTGAATCTGATTCAGTATCTTTGAGTACAAGTTCATATACGAGGCAGTGGAAAAATACTAATGTCAATCTATGGGGAGAATATGAGAAACTTGTTAGAGATGAAGATACAAATCATCTTTTAGAAGGAAGATTTGGGTATATGTATGATGAAATGTATACTGGAGAAAGTGGAACACTTTATTTAGAAGGAAAGGATAGGTTTAAAATCGAATCTCTAAAAGACTTTGATTTTAGAGCTGGGCTTGGAATAGAAAGTTCAACAAAGAAAAATATAGAAGATGAATTTAATTTTTCTGCAGATTTTGAAGTAAGCAAAAAAATCAATAATAATTCAAGTGTCTATGGAATGGTCAAAAAAAATAATAGAGTTAAGAGTAGTAGAGATATAAAAGACTCATTTAAATATGTAAATGATATAGTTGCTTTTAATGAATTAAAAACTGAAGATAACTATGTGGCAACTGTAGGAGCCAATTATACTTATGATAAATTATTCTTAGAAGCTTTTACTGACTTTAATAATTCTCTAGATAAGATATATTTTGAACAGGTAGAAGTTGATTTAGGAAGAGAAAATGCTATTATAGCTAGAAATTATAATGAAAGAATTAATTGGATTGACCTTGGATTTAAAGGTACTTATTTGCTAGATAATAGTCTTAGAAGTGAATTGAATTTATTGTATACAACTCTTGATAAAATAAGTTATATACCAAGATTAAAAGTAAACCTAGCTACAGTGTATGAAATAGATAAATATGAAACAAGACTAGTAATAAATTATAATGGAGATATGTATGCTAATCTTGATAAACAAAATAAATTAGGTTCTTTTTTAACTGTAGACTG
Organism: uncultured Fusobacteriaceae bacterium; assembly: GCA_964517235.1. Lineage (GTDB taxonomy): Bacteria > Fusobacteriota > Fusobacteriia > Fusobacteriales > Fusobacteriaceae > CAZFBB01. The sequence goes on along the minus strand of CAZFBB010000030.1, from coordinate 15,868 downwards.
GTTTAATGTGTATAACTTTGGTCCAAATGTAAATGGTTCATTTGGAATTGAAAATGTATTTAATCAAGATAAAGAGATTATGAGTGGTTATCCAATAGATGGAAGAAGATTTTCATTAAGATTTAATATGAAATACTAGGAGGAAATATGTTAGATATATTTAAAAGTGGTGGACCACTAATGTACGTAATTTTATTATTATCTATTTTAGGATTTGCAGTAATAGTAGATAGGTTTATTTATTTTTTTACAAAAGAGAGAGGAAATACGGAAGATATAAAATTTGAGCTTGAAAAAGCTATTAAAAGAAACAATAAAGAAGAAGCAATGGAACTTTGTGAGTTATACTCAAACTCTAGCTCTAAAGTACTTAAAGAAGTAATTACTGAAGTCAACTTTGGTGAAGAGGTAAAAGTAGATATATTAGAAGAAAAAGCGAGGGAAGTTGCTCTTTCTATGTTACCTAAATTAGAAAGACATATGTGGCTACTTGGAGTTACAGCTAATGTAACACCACTTGTTGGGTTATTGGGAACGGTAAGCGGTATGATTATTGCTTTTAAAGATATAGCAAAAGTAGGAACTGGAAATCCAGAGGTACTAGCAAGTGGGATATCTCAAGCACTTATTACTACTGCAGCAGGATTGACAGTAGCGATACCAGCAGTTATATTTTATAATTACTTTAATAAAAAAATAGATAATATAGTTAATGACATAGAAAAATCAAGTGTAGAACTTATTAATGTACTAAGAAAGAGGTAGATTATGAAAATAAGAAGAGTTACAAGAAGAAGTGAAGGTTTAAAACTTGATTTAACTCCTCTAATAGACGTAGTATTCTTACTTTTAATCTTTTTTATGTTAGGAACAACATTTATAGATATTAACGCAGGGGTAAAGATAGATTTACCTCAATCTACCATAAAAGAAATATCAGACTATAAAGAAATATTAGTAGCTATAGATAAAAATAGAAATATTGAAATAGCTTATAAAGATAGTACTGGTAAAAGAATGAATGAAGAAGTAAAAATGACTGAATTAGAGGGAACTTTAATGGAGCTTATTGAAAATAGTCAAGAAAAAAACGTTATTATCAAAGCAGATAGAAGTATAGATCATGGAACAGTAGTAGAAATAATGTCTGTAGCTAAAAATGCAGGAGCGCTCTCACTTGATATAGCAGCTGAAGAAAAAGAGTAGGTGACTTATGTATTATACAGAAAATAATAATAATAGAGATAATTTTAGATTTATGTTAATCTTTTTATCATCTCTTCTACTTCATATTGCACTTATACTCCTAATTCCAACAATATACGAAGAATTTAGGATAGAAGAGATAAAAGAAGAAAAAATAAGGGCTTCATTAGTAAGTTTTGTTGAAGAAAAAGAGAAAAAAGTCGCAAATACAACAAAAGAAGTAAAGAAAAAAGAAGAGTTATTAAAAAGAGAAGAGGTAAAAAAACAAGAGGAACCTAAAAAGATAGTAGAAGAGAAAAAAGAAGTTAAAAAGGAAGTAATAGAAGAAGCAAAAGTAAAAGAGAAGGTGGAAGTAAAGAAAAAGCTACCAGTATTAACAGGACCAGTTAGAAAAGAAAGAGATTTTGATGTTACTAATGTAACAAGTACAAAAGTAGAAGGAACTCTTAGGGAGATTAATAGTACAGAAAATATAAAGATAGAAACAAATATAGACAATAGCCTAGGATTAAAAGGTGAAGATAAATTAGATATAAATATAGATGAAAATAGGAAGTTAAAGGAAGTAGAAGAAAATATTACAAATGGGGATTTTGAAAAGATAAAAATAGGAGAAGATTATCAAAATGCTACTGCTATTACTAATTTGAAAGAAAATATAATTAGTACAAAAGATATAAAGGGTGAAGATACAGAAACAAAATTACCTAAAAATATAGCTAATTATTCTACTAATGTAGATGGTGGTAAAGTAGAGTTTAGAAGATTTACTAGTCCTAGTTATCCAGAAGTTGCTCTTAGAAATGCACAAAGTGGAAGTGTAGAAGTAGAGTTTGATATTAAAGGATCCATGACTATATTTAGAGGGATAGTGGCAAAAAGTGGTTATCCAAGTATAGATAGAGCAGTAGAGGAAGCTGCAAAAACTTGGCAGCTAGAGATAAAAAAAGATGGGTTATTTGTAGATGGTAAAGTGAAGGTAAAAGTAGAGTTTGATTTGAAAAGTAAAAGTTAAAGGTTGGTGTTAGACTTTGAGAGTTTTAGGAGTTATGCTTTCTAGTAAAGAAGAGGAAGAGTTAAAGGGAAAGTTTCAAGAAAATATTGGATTTATAGATAATTTTTCAGATGTATTTGAAGAAGTAAAAAATAACAAACCAGATGTAATCATACTAGAAGGAGATGAACTTAGTTATGTAAAACTTCTTGAAGTAATAGAAAGGATTATCAATTTTCATAAAAAAGCAATAATCTTTACATTAGGAGAAAGATCTAATATGAAGATAGTTGCTGGAAGTATAAAAGCAGGAGCTTATGACTATATTTTAAAGCCATTTAACGTGGATACTATGGCTAAAATAGTAGAAAAAGCAGTTAAAGATTTAAAATTAAAAGCTGAAAAGATAGAGTATAATAAGGAAGATTTGGACGAAGTCCTTATAGGTAATACTAAAGAGATGGTAGAAATCTATAAAATAATAGGAAAGGTTTCAGATACTAATGTGCCTATACTTATAAGTGGAGAAAATGGTAGTGGAAAAGAGTTAGTAGCTAGGTCTGTTCATAGTTTTAGTGATAGACAAGAAATGGCTTTTGTAACTGTTAATTGTGCTACTTTACATGGAGATATATTAGAAAAGAAATTTTTTGGTTATGAAATAGATAGTTATGATGGAAATAGAACAATTCAGCAAGGATATTTGGAACAAGCTCATAATGGTACTTTATTTTTAAAGGAAATAGGAGAACTTAATCTAGACATGCAAGCAAAATTACTGTCTGTGTTACAAGTAGGAGAGTTTAGTCGTATTGGTGGATCTCATATATTAAAAGCTGAAGTAAGAATAATAGCTTCTAGCAGTAAAAATTTAGAAGAATTAGTAAATGAAGGTAAATTTAGAGAAGATTTGTATCACAAACTTAAAGTAGTAGATATAGATGTTCCGCCAGTTCGTGAAAGAAAAGATGATATTCCAATTTTAGTAGATGGTTTTATTAAAAAATTTAATGAAGAAAATGCTCAAAATATAAAGGGAATTTCAAAACCAGCTTTGAAAAAAATAGTTAAATATGAGTGGCCTGGAAATATAAGAGAGTTGAAAAATACTATAAAATCAAGTATGGCTCTTTGTAGAGGAAATAGTATTTTGGTAGAAGATTTGCCTGCTGCTGTAATAGGAGCTAAAATATCAAAGAGACATGGAGATATACAAGATTGGGTACTTGCTGATTGGATAGAGGGAGAGATAGAAATACTAAAACAAAGTAATCAGAAAAACTACTATGGAAATATTATTAGTAGAGTAGAAAGAGAGCTTATAAGACAAGTATTAGAAAGTACCAATGGTAAAAAGGTGGAAACAGCAGAAATATTAGGAATAACAAGGAATACTCTAAGAACAAAAATGAACAATTATGGCTTAGAGTAATAAGGAGGAAATGTGAACCATATTACTTTATATAGAAAATATAGACCAAAAGATTTTTCAGAGGTAGCAGGAGAGGTAGAGATTATTACTACTATTAAAAACTCTTTAAAGAATAATCGTATGGCTCATGCATATCTCTTTACTGGTCCAAGAGGAGTGGGGAAAACCACAACTGCAAGACTTATAGCAAAGGGTCTCAACTGTATTACAAATGGAATAACAGATAATCCTTGTAATGATTGTGAAAACTGTTTAGCTGTGGATAAAGGGAATTTTATAGATCTTATAGAAATAGATGCTGCATCAAATAGAGGTATAGATGAAATAAGATCTTTAAAGGATAAAATCAATTATCAACCAGTAAAAGGAAGAAAGAAAGTCTATATAATAGATGAGGTTCATATGCTTACTAAAGAAGCCTTTAATGCACTACTAAAAACTCTTGAAGAGCCACCTAGTCATGTTTTATTTATTTTGGCGACTACTGAACCTGATAAGATATTAGATACTATTATTTCTAGATGTCAAAGATATGATTTTTTGCCTATGTCCTTAGAAGAAATGGGTAATAAATTAGACGAGATAGCTACTAGTGAAGGGGTAAAAATAGATAAAGATAGTTATAGACTCATTCATGAAAAAGCTGGTGGAAGTATGAGAGATGCCATATCTATCCTTGAAAAGATAATTAGTTATTATTTAGGTGAAGATATAGACAAAGAAAAAGTTGAAAAAGCTTTGGGAGTAATACCAAGGGCTAAATTAGAAAATTTATACGATTTGATACTTCAAAATAATCTAAAGAAAGCAATGATTTTACTTGATACTCTTTGGGAAAATGGTATGGATTTAGAAGAGTTTTTTAGAGATTTTGCTTATTATCTAAAGGAACTTATCATGGAAGATAATAATTCATTAGGCATAGATAGAACAGTTGGAATAATAGAAGAGATATTTGAAGTAATAAATAGATTTAAGTATGAAGAAGATAAGAGATTATTAGGATATTTAATTCTTTATAAAATTAGTCCTAAGAATTTGAACAAAGAAAAAGAAATAGTGTATTTAGAAAAGGAAGTGGAAAGACCAAAAGTAGAAGTAATTGAAAAAATAGTAGAAAAGATAGTAGAAGTACCTAGTGGAAGTGTAGATAAAGTAATAGAAACTAGTATAGATATAAATCTTGATATTAATATGATTAAATCAAAGTGGTCTGAGATACTTGGAGAAGTGGGAAATAGAAAAATTACTCTTAAGGCTTTTTTAGATAGGGCTATGATTTCTAGAGTAGAAGGAAATACTTTAGTAGTAGCTTTTTCATCCGAAGCAAAATTCCATAAGGAGATGATGGAGAAAAAAGAGTATGGACAAGTGTTAGAAGATGTATTAAAATCTAGTATAAATGACAATATAAAAGTTGTGTATGAAGTAGTTGGGGAAATAAGAAGAGAAGAAAAAAATAAAGGTAGGGGGCCTTTAGTGGAAAAAGTTTTAGACTTTTTTGAGGGGGAAATAGTCGAATAAATAAATATGTGGGTGGTCTAATGAAAAATGATATGGATCAAATGGAAAGTTTGAAAAGTGAGTATGAAAAACTAGAGAGAAAGTTTGCAGAAAAAAGTTTCAAATTTTTAGCTATTAACCAAACAACTAAAACAATAGCGAAAGAAGACAGCATACCTAGTCTTAAAAAACTTATATTAGATATGCTATTTGAAGTTAGTTTGGTAAAAAGAGGTTTATGTTTTGAAATTAAAAACAATGATCTAACATTTAATGGGAGTAAAAATTGCTACACATCCTATGATACAATAGGAATAGATATGAATGATAGGATAGAAGAAGTAGAGATTTTGAATGGTGTAAATGTTATAAAAATCTCCAAATTAAATGAAAAAAAGGTTTTACCAGAAATATTTAAGGAGTTTAATGAAGGATTTTGTCTTACTTTTATGGCTCATAATTCAGATTATGAAACTATGTTTATAGTATTAGGAGAAAAAGCTTTTGGATTGTATAGTGAAGTTGATGAAGAATTTTTAATTACTATTAGAGGGCAAGTAGAAATTATCTTGGAAAATGCTGTAAAAAAAGCTACGATAGAAAGAAAGAATGCTGAATTATTAGATAAAAACTTTAATTTAGGTTTAATAAATGCTTTTTCATCAAAATTAAGCACGACACTTGAAGTAAAAAAACTCCATGAATATATTAAAGAGCTTTTAAAAGAAAAGTTTGACGCAAGGAATATTGCTATATTTAATTACGATGATGAAAATGAAAGGTTTTATCTTGAAAAAGAAAATGAAGAAAATATTATTATAGAGAATATTAGTGAACCTTGTAAAATTCGTATTTTAGCTGGCGTAATAGATAAAAATGAAAAATTGGTTGGTGAAAGTAATTTTTATAAAGAAATATCAAGGGTATTTAAAAATGAAAGGGAAGGTATACCATATATTATTCCTTTAATATCAAATAGTAATCTTCTTGGTATAATCGCCTTTAAAACTAAAAAAAATATAGATATACACCTACTTGAAACATTAAGAGGTCAAATATCAGTATTTTTATATAATGCTACTTTATATACTATGGCTATTACTGATTCTATGACAAAATTGTATTTACAAACATATTTTAAAGAAAGACTTGATCAAGAGATTAAAAAATATGAAAGACATAATCAAGAATTTTCATTATTGATGTTAGATATAGATTATTTTAAGAATCTTAATGATACACATGGTCATTTAGCTGGAGATTTAATTATAAAAGAAGTTGCAAAAATAATAAAAGATTCAGTTAGAAAATTTGATATAGTAAGTAGATATGGTGGAGAGGAATTTGGTGTAATGCTTATTGGTACTGGTTCAGAAACAGCTCTGCTTGTAGCAGAAAGAATTAGAAAAAATGTGGAAAAAAAATTGTTTATGTATAATAATCAAGAGTTAAAAGTAACAATAAGTGTAGGAGTGGCACATATTAGTGATTGTGAGGAACTTGAATACAGTGCTTTTATTAATTTTGCAGATAAAGCCCTTTATTCATCAAAGAATAATGGTAGAAATCGAGTAACACTCCATAAAAAAACTTGAGAAAGCTAGGGGAAAGAGGATTTGTATGTTGTTTTCATTAATTAAAGCTTGGATATATGCATTTTTTGCTGTTATGCCACCATATTTTGGATTTTTATTTACTGCTCACCTTGTTGGAGAGATAAAAAAGAATTTTTCAAATGGCTTAGCAATTGCACTTTCAGCTTTTATAGGAATAAGTGTTTATATTGAATATCCAATATATATAATGATATTTTTAAGTATCTATGGTATAATCTTACTTGCATATTTTTTCTTTGAGAGATATCAAGTGAAAATTGGTGAATTTGATAAAGGTATAATTATTAGTTTAATTTCAATTTTTTTAATGATAGGAATATATTACTTTAACAAAGAGTTTATCGATACAACACTACAAAGTTCACAGGATATTGTAGTTGAATTCTTTTCAGAAAAGGTTGGAGAAAATGCAACATTAATAAAAGAGGCTATGATAAATTCATTTAATTATATATTAAAAACTTTGTTTGTATATATTTATTTTACATATATAGTTACAGTGGTATTGGTGAGTAGAGGTAAAGAGGTAAATTGGAAATTAAGTTATATACACCTTTTATGGTATATAGGTGCCTTTGTGCTTGGTAGATTTACTAATATAAATCCAATAATAATGGATAATATATTAGGTGCAATGCAAAGTGTGTATACTATCTATGGTTTTAAAGTAATAATTGATATAACAAAGAAAAAAGAGGGGAAAAAGGGAAATTTAATAGGAGTTATCCTCGGAGGATTTCTTTATATCCTATTACCTGTTATCCTTTTTGTAATGGGTTCTTTAGGAAGTTTTGACCTTTTCAATAAGAATAAATTAGGAGGAGAATAGATGGCAAAAATACAAGTAATATTAACAGAAAATGTTGCTGGACAAGGGAAAAAAGGAGAGATAGTAAGCGTTTCTGAAGGATATGCAGCTAATTTCTTATTTAAACAAAATAAAGGAATAATTGCAACACCAGAAGAACTTAAAAAATTAGAGGCTAAAAAAGCTAAGAAAGCAAAGCAAGAAGAAAATAAAAAAGCAGAAGCAGAAGCAGACAAAAAAACTATTGAAAGTAAAACTATTAACTTAACTGTTAAAGTAGGAAATAATGGGAAAGTATTTGGAGCGATTACTGCAAAAGAAGTAGTGGCAGAAATAGAAAAATTGTCAGGAATAAAAGTAGATAAGAAAAAAGTTACTGCTAACTTTAAAAGTACAGGAGAGCATGTGGCAGAAGTAAAACTTCATCCAGAAGTAAAGGCACAAGTAAAAGTAATAATTAGTGGGCAATAGTAATACTATGCCCTTTATTATTCTAAAAGCGAGGGAGTATAATGGATATTGAAAAGTTAAAAACTGTACCATATAGTTTAGAGGCGGAAAAGTCTGTATTAGGTGGTATATTGTTAAAACAAAATGTACTAGAGGATTTAGTAGAGATATTAAAAATAAATGATTATTATAAATTGGCTCATCAATATATTTATGAAGTTATGCTAGATTGTTATAATATTGGTCAAGCAATAGATCCAGTAATACTTATGGATAGATTAAAAAAGAAGAATAAATTTGAGGAAATTGGTGGAGAAGAAGTATTATATGATATTATCGAGTCAGTACCTACTGCAGCTAATGTAATAAACTATGCAAAAATAGTAAAGGAGAAAGCTACTCTTAGAAGTCTTATGGATATTGGTTCTCAAATTGTTGAAATGGCTCAAGAAGGGTATGAAGAGGTAGATACAATATTAGATAAGGCAGAATCACTTATATTTAAAGTAAGTGAAACAAAGGAAAATAAGGAAGTAGTAAGCCTTCGAGAGCTTGTTGGACCTGAGCTTGATAGACTTGAGCAAGTAGTAAATAATAAAGGTGTAACTACAGGGATAAGTTCTGGATTTGCTTCATTTGATAATATGACTAGTGGCTTCCATGATTCAGACCTTGTAATACTTGCAGCTAGACCATCTATGGGAAAAACAGCTTTTGTACTTAATCTGGCTCTTAGTGCTGCTGTTAAGCAAGCAAAGGGTGTATTAGTATTTTCCTTAGAGATGAGTAATGCTCAGATATTCCAAAGACTATTAGCCATAGAAGCAAAAATTCCTATTAGTAAAATAAGAAATGGGTTTATAGATGAGCAAGAGTGGGGGCAACTTGGAATTGCAAGTGGTCGACTGGCTAATTCGAATATACAAATTGCCGATGTACCTAATGTAACAGTACTTGAGATAAGAGCACTTGCAAGAAGGGCAAAAGCAGCAGGAAAACTTGATATGATACTTATTGATTATTTGCAACTTATAAAAGGTGCAGGTAAGGGAGAAAGTAGACAACAAGAAGTAAGTGATATTTCAAGAGCATTAAAAGGAATAGCGAGGGAGTTAAATGTACCAGTAATAGCTCTATCGCAGTTATCACGTGCTCCAGAACAAAGAGCAGATAGAAGACCTATGCTAAGTGACCTTAGAGATTCGGGAGCCATAGAACAAGATGCTGACATGGTTATGTTCCTTTATAGAGATGAATACTATAATGAAGATAGTGAATTTAAAGGGATAGCAGAAGTAATAATAGGTAAGCAGAGAAATGGTCCAGTTGGGACACTTAAGCTTGCATTCTTAAATGAATTTAATAAATTTGCTGATTATACAGATCAAATAGATTAGGAATTAGAGACTTTTAGAAGTCTCTTTTTTTTTGAAAGCACCAGATAGGCATAGGATAGTTTTTGATTAGACATTGATATTTATGGATTTTGGAAATTAATGATAGATTGGATTAGTGAAAAAATAGGTGTTGATGGGGGATAGGATTGATTTGTGTCTATTAATTGCCAAATATAAAGATTGATAAAGTTAAGTAATTTTGGTAATATACTCATGGTAAAAACGGGATAGGTCATGTGTTATGAGGAAAAATACATAAATTAGGGAAGTGTTGTTGTGGTAGAAGAGAAAAAGCAAGAAGAAGTAAGTAGAAACATAACATTTTATAAAAAAAGTTCGAAAAATTTAATCACTCAATTTTTGGACTATCTAAAAAAAGTAATTCAAACTTCTTTTAGTTTGATAAAAAAAGGAGTTAATAGAGACCTTGCAAAGGATTTTTATATATTATTATTGATACTTTTTGGTTTATGCACGGTAAAGAAAATTTATAACTATAAGTTTTTAAGGAATATAAATTTTTATATTATATTAATAGGTATGAAGTTGTATTTTACTTATGTTTTATATATGATTTTTCATAAATATAAAAATGATGAAGAAGGGGTTATAGAAGAAGGAATAAAAAGTTTTAGATTTGTACTTTTTGTTATTGGTGGACTTATGTTTGGAGAAGCAATTTCCAAAGAAAAACTAATAATATGGAATTATGTATACTTTTTAATAATGGTAGTGTTGTATACCTCTCTTTTGGGGCTGAAAATAGAACTAGAAGAGGAAAATAAAGAAAAAGACAGAAAACTAGAAAAACAAAATAGCGATATAAAATTGTATCCAACTAGGAAAAATCAAGCTGAAATGCTTGAAAAATATTTAACAGAAAGTGATAACCTTCATAGCTTTATATTAATTGATGGAGAATGGGGAATAGGGAAAACTACCTTTGTAAAAGCAGGGTTAAAGTATGTACAAGAAAAGAATAGAAAAGATTTACAAGAGGTAAAGAATAAACTGGAAAAAGAATCAAATGAGAATAATACTCAATTGATAAGCGAATTGAATAAAGAAAAAGAAAAATTAGAAAGAAAAGTCCGAATTGATTATGAAAAAAGAATAATTAATATAAATGCAATGTTATTCTCTACAAAAAAGGAAATGATAAAGGTAGTTTTTGATGAATTGGAAAGTTATTTGGAAGAAAATAAAATATGCGTAAACGGATTTAGAGAAGTAAGTGAATATCTAGAAAGTATTATGTCAGAAGCTAAGGGAGCTTTTGGGTTTTTAAAAAATAAAAAAGGAGGGTATGAAGAGAAAAAAACTATAATTAAAAAGAAATTAGGATTGCTAAATAAAGAGAATCAACCAATATTAGTAGTGGACAATATAGAAAGAATTGAAGATAAGAAACATATTATTGAAATATTAGGATTTCTTCATGAAGTAGAAGAAATAGAGTATATACAAGTGATAGTTCTTGCTGATAAGAATAAATTAGAAGATGAAAAATATAAATTAGATAAAAATTATATGGATAAGTTCTTTATTAGAAGTATAAAGCTTAGAGAGGTTAATGTAAGAGAGATAATCAAGAATGAAAAAATTTTAAAATACTCGGTAGCATTACGTGAAAGAATAAGTTTGAGATTTGAGTATGTTAATAAAAAGTTGAATGAAATAAAAAAAAATAATGAAAAAGATTTTAATTGTTTAAAATATGTTGAGGAATTTTTAAGAAAATATGAAGAGTTGACATCAATCTTAACAAAAAAAATATCAAATCCAAGATTTTTTGAAAGTGTTGAAGTTCAAATTAAGATTGAAAAGGCAGAGTTTCAAAAACTTTATGAAATAAGAGGAAATGAAGAAAGAGTAGAGTTGATTTCGTTTATTTTATCAGTAGTGAAACTTATGAATATGGAAGAAGTAGATTTGAAAAAAATTAAAAATGATTGGTTTAAATTTAGTAGATCAGTACAAGAAAAAAAAGGAGAAGCTTATTTTAAAATTGATGTAGAAAGTATATTTTTATATATTTTATTAGGAGTAGAATATTATCAAGATGTATATTTTGGAGAATCAGAATTAAATATAGCAATTAGAGGAAAATTTGAAAGCATTAAATATTTTATTAATGATATTATAGAAGCAAAGGATTGTATTGAAGAGATACATGGTGATAAAGAAAAGATTGAACTATATAATCAAGAAAGTTTATTAATCAATTTAATGATATACTACAAAGTATATGGTTATTCTAAAAATGAAATATTGTTTAAGGTATATGAACATATTAAAGAAAAATTACTTGGCAATGAAAGCAATGAAATATATTGTAATGAAAAAATCGATTTTACCCCATTAGTATTAATAGAAGAATCTTTAAAATTAATAAAAGGAGAAGAAAAAGGAATATTGGACTATATACTTACTGGAATTAGCTTTTATGAATATAAAAACAAAAAAAATTACATCTCAAGTAAATTAGAAAGGGATATATTTGTTGTATATAAAGAATTGGTGTTAATTGTCCTAGGGAAGGAAGAGGAAAAATGGGAAATAGATAAGTTTGATGGAATAAATCAATCTAATGATTTCGGAAATAAATTAAATGGGATAGAGATATTGGAATTGCTTGAAAGTCATAATAATAGAGAAAAATTATGTAAGTATAAAAATGATAGGTTGGAGATATTTATAAAACTATTTAAAAACAACTATGTTAAAAAAGAAGAAAAAGAAATAGAAGAAGAATTAGAAAAATGTTATAACAAGTTGGAAAAAGTTGTTGATGAAATTGATTGTGTGGAAAATTATTTGAATCAACCATTTATTAAATATAGTATTGAAGAAATAATTAAAATAGAAAATAAAATAGATAAAATGAAGGAACTTGAAAATGAAAAATATGAGTTATTACAATATATAATGAAGTTTAATATTAAAAGAGACTTTGAAAGCATAGATTTAAAAAGTATAATGAAAAGAATAAAAAAAATTAATAGTTATATTTCAAGTGTTGATTTAAATCACTCATATGAATTTAATGAAATGAAAAAAGAAGATTCAAGGATAGACGTTAAAAGAAAACCAGTTGTGGATATTTATATACATTTTGCAAAAGAAAAAGGAATGAACAGAGACAAGGAATTTGAAAGGATATTTGAAAAGATAAATTTTGATGAAAAATTTGGTAAAGAGAATAAAGAAGTTAAAGAAATGAATTTGAAAAATCAATAAAAACTATAAAAAGATTGAAAGTATACAAAAAAAGTAAATATTGACTTTTTATTTAAAGAAACATATAATATATTCTGGAAATAAAAATTGAGGTGAATATAATATGAAAAGAGCTGAGGTTTTGGCACCAGCAGGAAACATGGAAAAAATGAAGATGGCATTTCACTATGGAGCAGACGCTGTATTCCTAGGTGGAAAGATGTTTAATCTGAGAGCAGGAAGTACTAACTTTTCTGATGATGAACTTAGAGAAGCAGTAGCTTATGCACATGAAAGAGAAAAAAAAATATATGTAACTTTAAATATAATTGCTCATAATAAAGAGTTAGACTTGTTACCAACATATGTTAAAACCTTGGAAGAAATAGGTGTAGATGGGGTAATTGTTGCGGATCTTGGAGTATTTCAAGTAGTAAAAGAAAATTCGGACTTACCAATAAGTATAAGTACACAAGCAAGTAATACAAACTGGAGGTCAGTAAAAATGTGGAAAGACCTTGGAGCAAAAAGGGTCGTACTTGCTAGAGAAATAAGTCTTGAGGAGTTAGCAGAAATTAGAATGAAAGTACCTGATATAGAACTTGAAGCATTTGTACATGGGGCAATGTGTATTGCTATTTCTGGAAGATGTCTTCTTAGCAATCATATGACTGGTAGAGATGCGAATAGAGGAGATTGTGCACAAGCATGTAGATGGAAGTATAAATTAGTAGAAGAAAAAAGACCTGATGAATATTACCCAATTTATGAAGATGAGCATGGAACACATATATTCAATTCAAAAGACCTTTGTACTATAGATATGATAGATAAATTACTTGACCTTGGAATAGATAGTCTTAAGATAGAAGGGCGTATGAAGGGAATATACTATGTTGCAAATACGGCAAAAATTTATAAAGAAGCTGTAGACCTCTATTATAGCGATGAAGAATATGTATATAATCCAAAATGGCTTGAGGAACTACAAACTATAAGTCATAGACTTTATACCGATGGCTTCTACCACGGACGTCCAGATGAAACAGCACAAAACTACAATGATAGAAATTCATATAGCCAAACACATAAATTAGTAGCTAAAGTTATTGATGTAGAAGAAGATGGCGGAGTTGTAATAGAAGTAAGAAATAGAATGGTTGCAGGTGTAGATGAAATAGAAGTAATCAGACCAAAGGAAGAACCGTTAAAGATAAAAATAGACAAATTCATAATTACTAAAACTGGTGAGGAAGTTGATGCAGTAAATCCAAATACTATTGCTAAAATATATTTGGATGAGAAAGTAGAAGTTATGGATATGTTTAGAATGTTAATTTAATTAGTCTATATTTATTTAAAGAAGAGAATATATTTAAACAGTAAGAGTTTGATTTTTATCAGGCTCTTTTATATTCTATTGTATATTTTAAATAATATTTTAATTTAATATTTTTCTATAAAGTGTTTAAATTAAAAAATTATTTGTACCTTTATTTTGTTAGCATCTACACTCTTTGCTAATATTTCAAAAGTACATCAAGAAGCTCTTGATATATATAAAAGGAAATGTAGAAGAAGTTATTTTAGTATTGGAAGAAAATGGAGTAGAAGAAGAGAAAAGTTTTGAAGGTTTCCCAAATAAAATAACAGCAATGATACTTAATGATTATGGATATTTTTTTTATAAAAAAGAAGATTATGAAAAGAGTAAAAAATATCTTTTATTAGCTACAAAATATGATAAAGATAGAGGTAGCATTAACTATAATTTTTTAGAAGTACATAAAAAAATGCATATTTATTTAAATATAACCAAAAAAGAAGAGTATGCAGAGGGATATTTGAATGCAACTAAAAAAGAAAGTTATCTTATTTTTGATAAATTTGACAATGTGACTTTTAATATACCTTCTATAGAAAATATGTTTAATGCGAAGACTTTAGAAGAGATTTTTATAGAGAATAAATTATTACCAGACATATATATAAAAAGGATGGGAAGCTTATAATAAAGGTGATTTGTTAAGAGCAGTAGATATGGATGAAAATTATGCACCAGCTTATGAAGGTCTAGTAAATGTTTATATGAAAACTAATCAAGAGTTAGGAGCAAAAGAATATACAAGAAGTATTTTTTTAAACAAAAAGAATATAATTAAATACCTTTCATTTCTTAAACATATGCCATATTTAGAAGGATTAGACATTTTAGAAAGTGGTATTGAAAATATAGAGTTTATGAAAGAAATGCCTTTTAAAGAAACATTAGAAGATTTTATCTCAGTGAAAAATAAGATAAGTGACCTTTCACCATTGGGAGAGTTTCTTAATTTAAAAATGATAAATGTCCATCTGTATTCAAATGGAAATAAAATTGATAATAATAATGAAGAAATAATGGCTAAAATGATTGAAGGTTTTTATAAATTAAAGGATGGGAATCATAGTTATTTGGTCAAGCAAACTAATTTTGATATATTTAGGACTTTAAAATATTAAGATTTTTTTATAAAAATTCATATTTAAAAATTAAAAAAAGTACTAAAATAAAAAACTAATGTTAAATTTAATTGAACAAACTATTGACAAGATTAATGATTTAGCATATACTATATACGTTATATAAATCGGACGAAGGTATAGGGAGAGAGCGAAAGCCACCGAAGAAGTAAATCTTTCAGGTGTTACATGTTTGTAACGAGGATCTATGCTGGACGAGCCTCTGGAGAGATTGGTAAAAGACCAACACCGAAGGAGTAAAACTCTCAGGTAAAAGGACAGGGGAATTGGTAAGTTATACTTATTTAATTCTTTTTTTGATTTCAGAGGCATATTTTTTAATATGCTTTTTTTATTTGAAAAATTTGATAAATAAAAGGTGAAATCGTGTATCTCTCCAAAAGATTATACTAGGAGGAGAAGGAATGGAAGTAATCGTAAATCTTTTGGAAAAAGTAAATGGATTAGTATGGGGAGTACCTTTGTTAGTTTTGTTGATGGGGACAGGTCTTTATTTGACAGTAGTTTTAGGAATTATACAAATAAAGAAATTGCCTCTTGCTTTAAAACTCCTTTTTAAAAAGGATGGAGAAGAAGTAGAAGGAGATGTAAGTAGTTTTGGAGCATTGTGTACAGCTCTTTCGGCTACGATAGGTACAGGGAATATTGTTGGAGTAGCAACAGCGATAAAACTTGGAGGACCAGGAGCTTTGTTTTGGATGTGGTTAGCAGCTTTTTTAG
>CAZFBB010000029.1:0-22936 GCA_964517235.1 uncultured Fusobacteriaceae bacterium | reverse complement strand
GTGAATGACGGGATTTGAACCCGCGACAACCAGTGCCACAAACTGGCGCTCTACCCCTGAACTACACTCACCACATAGGTATATTATTGGAGCGGGAGACGAGGGTCGAACTCGCGACATTCAGCTTGGAAGGCTGACGCTCTACCAACTGAGCTACTCCCGCACACTTCCTTAGTGCTCAATAATATTATCAAATTCTACGCTTTTCGTCAATAGTTTTTTTCTGTTTTTATAGTATTTTTCTAGTTGTTTTATATGAACTATTGAGTTTATTAACTTC
Source organism: uncultured Fusobacteriaceae bacterium (assembly GCA_964517235.1). Taxonomy (GTDB): domain Bacteria; phylum Fusobacteriota; class Fusobacteriia; order Fusobacteriales; family Fusobacteriaceae; genus CAZFBB01. The sequence goes on along the minus strand of CAZFBB010000029.1, from coordinate 22,656 downwards.
AAAAAATTATTTTTTACTCTCTCTTTCAAAATTTTATTAGAAATTATCATTTGTTTTTAAATGGAACTATATAAATATCTTTTTGTAAGTTTATAATCGAGGAAATTGACCAAAAAAAATCTTATATAAAGAAAATTTTCCAAAATAAGTCACTGCAATAATATATATAACTTTGATGAAATAATATGAAGGGCTTTATTATAAACTAAAAGAAAAAATAGAAAAGTTTTTGAAGCATAGATAGAATAATAATAGAATTAACAGAGAAATAGCATACAAATTTGAATAATAAATTTTTGTTCTATTATTAAATTATGTAAAAAACTCGACTTGTGCGTTTTTTCAAAAAAAATAGGTATCAACCTTAAAATGTTGTAAAATTTGTTTCCTTACAAAACTAACAACGAAAAGGTGATACTAGATGACTATTGTAAACTATTCTAAAGAATTAATCAACTATATTTTGAAATTTCATAAGAGAAAAAGACAAGGAAAAGAATTTAGGAGAAAGTATAGAAGAGGAAAGACTAAAGAATAAAAAACATGTTATTTTGAAAATACTTGATTTAAGAGAACTAGGAATGAAAAGACAAGAAATCCTAGATATCTTCATAAAAAAAGTAGCCTAAATTAATAGGCTAGTTTTAATTCGACCAAAAACCCACAAGTTGAGTACATTAAATAAAATATATTAGAAAAAAGTAAAGTGGTGAGATTGACACACCACTTTTTACCTTAATTTTTAATTGCATCTTCATATATTTCAAGATACTCTAAACTAGATTTTTTCCAAGAAAAATCTTGCAACATTCCAGTTTTCATTATTATTTTCCATATTTTTGGGAAATTATAGTAATAATTTAGTGCCCTTCTGATTGTGTACATCATATCGTGAGCATTATAATTTGTAAATGAAAAACCATTACCACTGTTGTTAAATTCATTGTAAGAAATTATAGTATCATTTAATCCCCCTGTTTCTCTTACAATAGGTACAGTACCATATTTTAATGAGATTAATTGACTTAAACCACAAGGTTCAAATTGTGAAGGCATCAAAAACATATCTGAACCAGCATATATTTTATTTGCAAGGGTTGCATTATAACCTAATTCAACAGCTAATTTTTCAGGATATTTTTTTTCAAGCCTAGTTAGTTTCTTTTCATATTTTTCCATCCCATTACCTAAAATAACCATTTGTAGGTTATCATACTCAAGCAATTCTTTGATAATATGATCTAATAGATCCAAGCCTTTTTGTGTAACTAAACGCGTAACCATTGAGATTATTGCAATGTCTTTATTTTTTGGTAAACCAAAGTAATTTTGTAAATCTATTTTATTTAAGCTCTTGTTTTCAAGATTATAAATAGAATAATTACTTTTTATATATTTATCCTTTTCTGGGTTAAAAACATCGTAATCAATACCATTAATTACCCCATACAAATCTTTTTTTCTATCAGATAAAAAAGTATTTAATCCTTCACCAAAATAATCAGTTTGTATTTCTTGAGCATAAGTTTTACTAACTGTATTAATTTTAGTGGCATTTAAAATGCCTACTTTCATAAAGTTTAAAATATTATCGTTAAAGGGATAATCAAGGTAGATTAATGCTCTTTTATCAAATATACCTTGATATCTAAGGTTATGTATGGTAAAAATAGTTTTTATGTCTTTATAAAAACTTCTTGCTTTAAATTTAATTTTAAGAAGATAAGGTATTAAACCAGTTTGCCAATCATTACAATGGAGAATATCTGGTTTAAAGTCTAGTTTTTCTAAAGAACGGAGAACTATTTCTGCAAAAACTCCAAATTGAACATCTTTATCTTCACTTTCATATAAAGTCTCTCTTTCAAAGAAACTTCTGTTTTCAATGAGATAAATACTTACATCTTCTAATTTCCCTATATATATATTAAATGATTCTCCCTTTAAATCAATACTAGTTACGAGTTTAGTATCTTTCAAATGTTCGATTTTTAGTTGTAGATATTTTGGCATAAAAATTCTAATATCTTCACCTTTTTTCCTTAATTCTTTTGGTAAAGCATAAGCTACATCTGCTAAGCCTCCAGTTTTTATAAGGGGGAACATTTCCGATACTACAAAAGCTATATTCATAATTTCTACTCCTTATCTAATGTAGAGCCACTTTTAACTATTTTGGAAATAAAATCTTCTTTACTTACACCAGAGAATATTCTACAGTTTCTTTCTATAACAGTACCCTCTGGTATATGAACTCCTTTTCCAATAACATTAAGACCACTTGATAATAGGTGTGGCTTGTTTATATTAGCCTTATAGTCTTCTCCATGTCCAATTTTACAGTTTTTTCCAATAACTACATTTTTATCTATAATAGCTCCTTCTACAATTGCTCCTTCCCCAATAATAGAATCATTGAAGATAATTGAGTTTCTAACTATCGCACCAGGTTTTACTATTACTCCAGGACTTAAAACACATTTTTCAATCTCTCCAGCGACAATGGAGCCGTTTGAAATTATTGATTGGTTAACTTTGGCTTTTGAACCGAATTTAACTCCTGGTCTTTCTTCACTACGAGTATAAATAGTCCAGTTTTTATCGTACATATCTAATTCAATTTTGTCAACTGTATTAGTTAAGTCGAGATTAGCTTCTAAATATGAATCATAAGTTCCAACATCTTTCCAATAATCATAAAATTCATATGCGTATACATCTTTTTCATTTATTAATTTTGGAATAATATGTTTACCAAAATCTAAATCTTCAGCAACTACTTCTTCTAAATATTCTAGCAATACATCAGTATTAAATATATAAATTCCCATAGACGCAAGATTTGACTTTGGATTTGATGGTTTTTCTTCAAAGTCAATGATTTTTTTGTTATTATTGGCTTCTAAAATTCCAAATCTTGTTGCTTCTTCTAAATCTACTATTTTTGTTGTAATAGTAACATCAGCATTTTTTTCTTTGTGAAAATCAAGAACTTTTTTATAGTTCATTTTATAAATATGATCTCCAGATAAGATTAAAATATATTTGGGATTAGACCTTTTAATATATTCAATGTTTTGTAAAACTGCATCGGCAGTTCCTTTATACCAATTACTTCCATTTAACCCTTGTTGTGGTTGCAACATAGTAACTTTATTATCTCTCCTGTCTAAATCCCAAGGTTTTCCTACACCAATATGTTCATTTAGAGATAAAGGTAGATACTGTGTAAGTATTCCAATATCGTATATTCCAGAATTTGAACAATTACTAAGTGTAAAATCAATAATTCTAAATTTTCCTGCAAAGGGAACGCTTGGTTTTACTCTCTTTTCAGATAGTATATCAAGTCTCGATCCTCTTCCTCCAGCTAGTATTAAAGCTAACGTCTCCATATTTAACCCTCCTCATTTATTAATTGCCCCGTTAAGTAATTTATTACATCATAAAAGGCTAAAAATCAAGAAATATAATAAAAAAAAACTAATTTTTATATTTTGATTTTAAAGAAATGTTCGAAAAAATTATATAAAATTTTAAAAGTGTTTTAAAAATAAACTTGAATTATAAAAAATGTTAAAATTGAACTTTACTTTCTTGAATATTTTCTAGTAAAATGTTAAACTTAAAAAAAAGTAAAAGGAGTACTTATGAAAATAGTTTTTTTAGATGCAAGTAGCTTGGGAAGTGTTAATTTAGATATATTTAAAAAGTTTGGAGAATTTGTCTCTTACCCTCTGACGAAAAAGGAAGAATTAGAGGAAAGAATAAAGGATGTAGAAATAATTATAACTAATAAGGTATGGTTGGGTAAAGAAGAAATGGAAAAAGCCAAAAAGTTAAAGCTCATAGCAATTTCGGCAACAGGATATAATAATGTTGATTTAGAAGAAGCAAGAGAGCGTGGAATAATTGTAGCTAATGTAAAAGGCTATTCAACAGAGTCTGTAGCACAGCTTACCCTTACGTATATTCTTGCAATGTCATCATCATTATTAAATTATAATAGAGATGTTAAAAAGGGAGATTGGGCCAAATCACCAATTTTTACAATGATTAGACATCCATTTAATAATTTAAAAGGTAAAAATCTAGGAATAATTGGTTACGGGACTATAGGTAAGAGAGTAGAAGAGTTGGCAAAAGGATTTGGAATGAATATTTTAGTAGGGAAAAGACCAGGAGTTAATTATGAAGATGATAAAAGAGTTTCTTTTGAAAGATTATTAAAAGAATCAGATTATATAAGTTTACACTGTCCTTTGAGTGATTCTACATACAAGCTTTTTTCTGAAGATGAATTTAAAATGATGAAAAACGAAGCAGTTTTGATAAATACAGCAAGAGGACCTGTTGTTGATGAAGAAGCATTATATAGTGCTCTTAAAATTGGTGAAATAAAAGGAGCTTGTATAGATGTTATGGTAGAGGAACCACCTAGAGAAGGAAACAGGTTATTTGAGTTAGATAATATTATTGTTACACCTCATGTAGCATGGGCATCTAATGAAAGCATTCAGATTTTAATAGATGGAATTGTAGAAAACATTAAATTGTTTAAAAAAGGGAAATTGATTTCTCTGTAGGTTTTTTAAATAAAAAGAAGCTAGTTTGAAGGAATGAACTTAACTAGAGACAAATGAGTGATTCTTTAGAGTTGGTCACTTGTCTCTGTTCTTTATCAAATGTACATTTTTATTTAAATTTTAAAGTGATTTTTGTGATTTTTTCTTTTCAGGTTTTTTATCTAATAAAGAATTGCTAAATTCTGCATTTTTACTGATATTTAAGAGTACTCCCATGGCAATACTAAGAGTTAACAAACTACTTCTACCATAGCTAATAAGTGGTAAAGGTATTCCTGTAACAGGCATTAGCCCTGTAACAACATATAAGTTCATTAATGCTTGAGATATAATAAGGTAAGTAAGACCAGTAACTAAAAATTTACTATAAGTGTCTTTTACTTTTATTGCCATAGATATACCTACACCCAAGATTAATAGGTATAGGAGGATAATAGCAACAGATATTATAAAGCCTAATTCTTCTCCAATAGATGAAAAGATAAAATCTGTATGTACTTCTGGTAACCAATTGTACTTTCTAACTCCATTACCAAAACCGACACCAAAAAATCCACCATTACCAAGGCCAATAATAGATTGTTCTACTTGATAACCTCCACCGTATAAATTTCTCTTGATTCCAGCTAGATATTCCATAATCCGGTCACTTCTATATGAGGCTTTTGCTCCAAGTAATATTACACCTGAAAAGGCAGTGGCACTCAGGGCGAAAATATCTCTTACTCTAAATTTTGATACTATAAACATAGAGAAAAAGATAGTAACATAGTGAATGATAGTTCCTAAATCTTTTTGGAAGATAATTAGTGCAGGAAGAAGGAATAAAACTCCAAAATGAACCCACTTTGATTTTACTATTCCCCAAAAGTTTTCATCATCATCATCTTCAACTTTTGCAAATAATTTTGCACAGTAGAGTATATATACAATTTTTATAAATTCTGAAGGTTGAATACCAAATAACCAACGTTTGGCTCCATTAACTTCACGACCCAATATGGGTACAATAAGAAGTATACCTATAGAAGCAAAATAGAGAGTAGAAAGAATATTTCCTTCTTGTAATATCTGATAATTTGGTCTAAAACGATGTTTTTTTATACCGATTCCGTAGTATAAAAAGGTTATACCACCTAAACTAAGTAATAGAGCAAAAGCTTGTTTATTAAAAAAATAAAAATCATTTGAATAAGCATCTATAGATAGATTAAAACTTGAACTGGCAATGGCAGACAAGCTAATTATTGCAAATGCTAAATATGTGAATAATAACAAAGAACCAAATAAAACTTTGAAATTTTTTGTTAAAGTGTTTTTAGTCATATTAACTCCTTTCTAAGTTATTATATAAACTTTATTTATATTATGCAATAATTAATATCTTTTAAAAATTGAAATATTATAAAAGTAATATTAAAGAGAAAAAAACAATTTAAATAAATTAAGATAATTTGAAATTAATTTTTACATATTTTTAAAATTTACAAAATGGGATAATTTTTAATAATAAAGGAATAGAAAGTTTCGCTAGTAAAAACTAATAAGAAAAGCTATATAAATTTTTTAGATAAAATTTACTTAACTTAATTATACTTGAAGATAGTATAAAGTAAATTTAATATGAAGAAGAATAAGTTTGAATATAGTTATATATTTTGATATAATACAATAATAACAAAAGGAGGATTATTATTATGAAAGCAGCATTTTTTGACATAGATGGAACATTATATAGAGATTCACTAATGATAGAACACTTTAAAAAGCTTATTAGATATGAAGTAGTTGACCCTCTTGTATGGCATGGAAGTACAAAAAGAACTTTTCATGATTGGGATAAAAGGCAAGGAAATTATGATGATTATTTATTAGATTTGTGTGAAATATATGTTGATTCTATGAAAGGACTTAATAAAGAACATGTTGAGTTTATCTCTGAACAGGTTATAAAACTTAAAGGAGATAGAGTTTATAAATATACAAGAGAAAGAATAAAATGGCATCTTAGAGAGGGACACAAAGTTATTTTTATATCTGGAAGTCCAGATTTTCTAGTAAGTAAAATGGCTAAAAAATATAATGCTAGTGACTTTTGCGGATCTAAATATTTAACTGATGGAAATAATAACTTTACTGGGGAAGTAGTGCCTATGTGGGATAGTAAAAGTAAACAAAATGCAATAGGTGATTTTGTTAAAAAATATAATCTTGATTTGGATAAATGTTATGCATATGGAGATACTCATGGAGATGTTACTATGTTCAAAGCTGTAGGACATCCTATAGCAATAAATCCAGCAAAGGAACTTTTATTTGATATAAAAGAAGACATGGATCTTAGAAATAGAACAGAAATTGTAATAGAAAGAAAAGACGTGTGTTATAGATTAGATGCAGGTGTTAACATAATCGAGTATTAGGTAAAAGGAGTCGATATGTTAAAAAAAATTAAGATGATGAACTTAGTTTTACTCCTTTCTCTTACAACTTTTTTAATTCTTGTATTTTTCAGTATTTGGTTTGAAAGCTTTAGTTTGAGAAAGAGTTTAGAATTGGAACTTAAAGAACAAAAGATAAATTTATATGAGCATGAAAAGGAAAAAATAGCACTTGAAGTTTCAGGTCTTATAGATTATATCGAATTAGAAAGAAAAATTTCTAAAGAAACTCTCAAGGAAAATTTGCGAGAAAAAGTGAGAGAAATGGCTAATATAATTACTGTAGTCACAGAAAATTTAGATGAAAATGAGAGCAGTGAAATAATTAAAGAAATATTTGATCAAAGTAGGTTTTTTAATAATCGAGGTTATTTTTTTATTTGGAATATGGAAGGGAAAAATATATATAATCCAACATTGATAGGTTTTGAAGGTAAAAACTTTAATGAAATGAATATACTAGGTTTAGATGAAATATTAGAACAACTCTATAAAGGACTGGAAGATAAAGAAGAAAATTATATAGAGTACTATTGGAAAAAAACAAATAGTGTTGAAAGAAAAAAGAAATTGTCATATTATACTAAAATCGAAAATAAAAATTGGATTATTGGAGCTGGGGAATATTTAGATGATTTTGAGGAAGAGTTACAAAAAAAACTTTTGGATGAACTTGGAGAAATTAGGTTTGATAATAGTGAAAATAAATATTTATTTATTACTAATTATGAAAATATAATACTTATGAATCCGGTATTTGAGGAACTTGTAGGTCGAGATGTCTCAGATATTTTAGATATTTCAGATGAAGAAGGAATAAAATTTTTTGAACTACACAAAAAAGCAGCTTTAAAAAATCCTGAAGGAGATTTCTATACCTACCAATGGCAACTACCAAATGAAAGTAGTCAAGGGAAAAAAATAGCTTTTGCCAAAGCTTATGAGCCATTTAAATGGATACTTGCTTCTGGTATATATGAAGAGGACATAAATAGAGCATTATTAGATATGAAAGAAATAAAGGAAAAGGATATAGATAATCTATTAAAGGATTTTAGTGTGATTGTTATTCTTGTATTATCGTTGTTTTTTGGAGTTTTTGCATTTATTAGTTATAATATAACCAAAGATTTTGAGATTTTTAATAAATTTTTTAAAAATGCTGTTGAACATAACAGAAAACTAGATAACTCTAAAATTAGATTTAAGGATTTTGATGAATTAGCAAAAAGAGCCAATAAAATGATAGAGGAAAAAAAAGAAGCAGAAGAAAAGTTAAAGTATCTAGCAACAAAAGATTCTTTAACAGGGTTTTTCAATCGTAGATTCTTCTTTGAAAAGTTAGAAAGTGAATTTGTTAGGGCAAAAAGATATGAACTTAGTTTAACAATATTTATGATAGACCTTGATCACTTTAAAAAAATCAACGATACTTTTGGGCACAGTGTAGGAGATATGGTATTAAAAGAATTTAGTACCAGAACTAAAAAATTAATTAGAGATATAGATATTATAGGGCGTATAGGAGGAGAAGAATTTGCTATAATTGCACCTAATACAGATTTAGAAAGTGGAAAACAATTGGCTCTTAGGTTAGTAGAAAATTTTAGTAATATACCTATAGATTTTAACGGTGGTTTGAAAGCTACAATTAGTGTAGGCTTGTGTGAATATGATAAAAAATTTCATGCAACTAGTGGAGATATTTTAAATTGTGCAGATAAAAAACTATATGAAGCAAAAAGTAATGGAAGAAATAGAATGGAATTTTAATTGTTTTATCATTTGAAATTGAGATTTTATATGTACTATAGATAAAATAACTGTAAAATGAAAAACAATAGTTATGAAAAAAAGATAAAGATATAATTACACATAAAATACTAGTTTCATTATGTAGAGCTCTTAAAAAAATCTAATTTTGTATTAACAATTAAGATTAAATTTTTTAATAATTTTAAAATAATTTATATACTTAAAAGTATAGTAATAAAGGTGAATAGGAAATATTTAAAAATTGAATGATATAAATAGTACAATTTTATTGACTACTAATGTTCACTATGCTATAATCATTTTAAGAAACTTAAAAAAAACTATTTATTATATATATTTTGGAGGAAATCATGTTAAAAGTTAATTTAAATAAAGGGCACCATCATAGACATCATTTATAAGGTTTGTATCTAACTCTTCACCATAGATACAAGCCTAGTTGCTGTGTCTGTGGTGGTTCTACATATTGACCACCTATACATATAGGTGGTCTTTTTATTTACCTAAAAAATTTTAGAATTTGATATTAGAAGGGAGCCAGGATGGTAGAAGTACTTGAAAATTTAAACAAAGAGGAAAAATTGGTATTTAGATTGCGAAAATTATTTGAAAGTTATGGATATGAAAAAGTTGCTGTAAATCTTTTGGAAGAATATGAGAGTTACTATCTTCATGGGGAGCTCTTTAAAGTAGATAGCCTTTTAAAGGTAATAGATCCAAGTGGTAAATTATTTGTATTAAGACCAGATATGACTATGCCTATAGCAAAAAAATTTGCAAGGGAAAAGAAAGAGTATCCATTTAATAACAAAGTTTATTATTCAGATGATGTTTTTAGGATAAAAGAGGGAAGCATAGGAAGTATTCTTAAGGAAAAACAAGTTGGAATAGAACTTTTAGGGGAAAAAAATCTATATTCAGATTATGAAGTAATAAAATTGGCAGTAGAAGCTTTAAAAATAATTAGTCCAAAGTATCATATTGATTTTAGCCATGTAAAATTTCTTGAAATAATTTTTGAAAAAAGTGGTTTTAATTATGACGAAAAGGAAGAAATATTTGAGCATATACAAAATAGAGCCCAAAGTGAATTGAAAAAAATACTTAGGAATAAAAAGATAGAAAAGAAAATAAAAGATATTTTAATTGATATTCCTAATCTTTATGGAACTTTTGAAGATGTAATAAAAAAGGTAAAAAGCTATGGTATAGGTGAATTTAAAGAAATAATTGAAGAATTGGAAGAATTAAGAAGAGTTTTACCAAAGGTTAATATTGAGCTGGATATCTCTATGGTTAATAATATTAATTACTATACAGGAATAATATTTAAGGGATATTTAGAGGGATTAAGTCAAGTAGCTCTTCAAGGGGGACGTTATGATACTCTTGCTAAAAATTTTGGAAGAGATTTTGATGCAGTGGGATTTGGAATTAATTTAGATGAGATATTTAGCAAGTTAGTAAAAGATGAAATGAGTACCAAGGGCTATTTAGTTTTGATAAAGGATTATGAAGGAATAGATGAAATTTTGTCAAAATTACGTGTAGATGGAAAGAGGATAAAAGTAGAAAAATATACTGAAGAAATAAGGGTGAAAATGAAAGAGTTAAAGAGTTATTTTGATAAGGTTTATGTAATAGAAGGTAGAAGGGTTGGTGAATTATAGTGGCGTTAAAGATAGCACTTCCAAAAGGAAGACTAGGTGAAAAATCCTATGAAATACTTAGAAAAAAAGGTTATGGATGTGAGGAACTTGAAGAGAAGGGGAGAAAATTAGTATTTGTAGATAAAGAGAAAGATTTAGAATATTTTTTGGTAAAACCTTCAGATGTTCCCACATATGTGCAAAGGGGAGCGGCAGATATAGGGATAGTAGGAAGGGATACTTTACTAGAAGAAGAAGCAGACGTATATGAACTACTTGATCTTGGTTTAGGTAAGTGTAAATTTGCTATAGCTGGACCTGTTGGTTATAAAGAGAAAAAAGATGAAAAACTTATAATTGCTACAAAATATGTAAATGTAGCAAAAAAATATTTTGAAAAAAGAGAAAGAGAGATAGATATAGTGAAATTAAATGGTTCAGTTGAGCTTGGACCCTTAGTAAATCTATCAGATGTAATTATAGATATAGTTGAAACAGGGAAGACCCTTAGGGAAAATAATTTGGAAGTTATAGAAGAGATTGGGGATATAAGTGCAAGGTTAATTGCAAATAAAAGTAGTTTTAAATTTAATAAGGAGATAATTAATGATTTGGTTAAAAAAGTAAAGGGGGAAATAGATGAAAATAATTAGTACAAGGGATAAAAGAATGCTATTTAAAGAGGTTCTTAATAGAAGTCAATTTGAACTAAATAATGTTAATAGAACTGTAGCGAATATTATTAATAAGGTAGAAGAAGAAGGTGATAGAGCACTTATTGACTTTACTCTTGAATTTGATAAAGTTTTAGTTGATAAGCTAGAAGTGAGCAAAGAAGAGATAGAAGAAGCCTATAATTCTATAGATAAAGAACTTTTGAAATCATTGGAAGCATGTTACCAAAGTATTAAAGAATTTCATCAAAAACAAAAACAAAAATCCTTTATAGATAACGAAAAAGATGGAGTGCTAATAGGTCAAATAATTAATCCTATTGAAAGAGTAGGTATATATGTACCAGGAGGAACTGCACCTCTACCATCTACAGTCCTTATGAATACAGTGCCAGCAAAGGTAGCAGGTGTAAAAGAGGTAATTATGACTACACCACCAAATGAAGATGGTAGTGTTGATAAAACTATATTGGTAGCAGCAAAAATTGCGGGAGTAGACAGGATATTTAAAGTTGGAGGAGCTCAGGCTATAGCTGGTCTTGCAAAGGGAACAGAAAGCATACCAAAAGTTTATAAGATAGTTGGCCCAGGAAATATTTATGTTGCAATGGCTAAAAAAATGGTTTTTGGTCAAGTGGATATAGATATGATAGCAGGACCTAGTGAAGTACTTGTAATAGCTGATAAAAATGCAAATGCAAAATATATAGCAGCAGACCTATTATCTCAAGCAGAACACGATATTCTTGCTTGTTCTATACTTCTCACTGATAGTGAAGATATAGCTAGGGAAGTAGGGGTAGAAGTAAATAAACAATTAAGAGAATTAAGTAGGTTAGAAATAGCAAGAGAATCTATAAGAACATATGGGCGTATAGTTGTTACTAAAAATATTAAAGAAGCAATAGAGTTAGCTAATGAGATTGCACCTGAACACCTTGAATTAGCCGTTGAAAATCCCTTTGATTATGTAAATTCTATAAAAAATGCAGGGGCAATTTTTATAGGTGAATACAGCCCAGAACCACTTGGTGATTACTTTGCAGGTCCCAATCATACTCTGCCTACAAGTGGTACAGCAAAGTTTGCTTCTCCACTAAGTGTAGACGATTTTATAAAAAAATCATCAATTATATATTATACAAAAGATGCCCTTAGAAAAGTAAAAGATCATGTAATAAATGTAGCAGAAAGTGAAGGGTTAACGGCTCATGCAAACTCTATAAAAGTAAGGTTTCAAGGTGAATAAAATGAGCAAGTATCTAAGTGCTAGGGCAAATAAAATAGTTCCTTATGTATATGGAGAGCAACCGAAAGATAAAAAGTATATAAAGTTGAATACAAATGAAAATCCTTATGAGCCTTCACCAAAAGTTTTAGAATCTATAAAAAATATAGATAAAAACATATACAAACTTTATTCGGATCCTAGTTGTAATCCATTAAAGAAAGCCATTGGTGATTTTTATAATTTAAATACAAATCAAGTTTTTGTGGGAAATGGAAGTGATGAGGTGCTTGCTTTCTCATACTTAGCTTTTTTTAATAGGGGAGATAAAGTTATATATCCAGATATTACCTATAGTTTTTATACAGTATATTCATCGCTCTATGAAGTAGAAGAAGTTATAAATGGGCTTAATGATGATTTTACTATGAATATTAGAGGTTTTAACAAGAAGGCAAAGGGAATAATAGTAACTAATCCAAATGCTCCAACGGGAAATTTGTTAAATCTTGAAGAAATAGAAGAAATAGTAAAAGCTAATATGGATAAGGTAGTAATAGTAGATGAAGCATATATAGACTTTGGTGGAGAAAGTGCTGTTAAATTAATAGATAAATATGAAAATTTGTTAGTTGTACAGACTTATTCAAAATCTAGAAGTCTTGCAAGTCTTAGAATAGGATTTGCCATAGGGAATTCTATGCTCATAGAAGGACTTCATAAGATAAAAGATAGTATTAATCCCTATACCCTTGATACTATTGGAATAATAGCTGGAGTAGAAGCTATGAAAGATAAGGAATATTTTGATTTAACTAGAAATAAAATTATTAATACTAGAGAAAAATTTAAGAAAGAATTGGAAAATATAGGTTTTAGAGGAACAGATAGTAGAGCTAACTTTGTTTTTGTAAAACATGAAAAAGTAGAAGCAAAAACTATCTTTGAAGAACTAAAAGAAAGGGGAATTTTAGTTAGATACTTTAATAAACCTAGAATAGATGGATATTTGAGAATTAGTATAGGTACAGATGAAGAAATGGATAAAGTAGTTGAAGAATTAAAAAAGATAGTTAATCATTAACTATTAATTATTAACTAAAAAAGGGTGGTTAGAATGAGAACAGCGAAAGTGACAAGAAAAACAAATGAAACAAATATAAGTATAAAGTTAAATATAGATGGAAGAGGAGAGAGAAAAATAGATACAGGAGTTGGATTTCTGGATCATATGCTTGATTTGTTTGCTAAACATGGTTTGTTTGATTTAGAAGTAATTTGTAAGGGAGATACTTTTATTGATGCACATCATACAGTAGAAGATGTTGGTATAGCCCTTGGAGAAGCTTTTAATAAAGCATGGGGAGATAAAAGTGGAATAAATAGATATGGAAGCTTTTATCTACCTATGGATGAGACTCTTGCACTTGTAGCAGTGGATTTGGGCGGGCGTGTATTTCTCCACTTTGAAGCTGAGTTTACTAGTTCAATGCTTGGTACTATGGCTACAGAATTAGTTAAAGAGTTTTTTTATGCTTTTGCAAGAGCTGCAAATATGAATCTACACATTAAATTAATTCACGGAGGAAATAACCATCACATAGCAGAATCATTTTTTAAAGGATTTGCCAGAGCAATGGATATTGCTACACAAATAGATTCAAGATTAGAGGGAAATATACCTTCTACGAAGGGAGTAATTTAATGATAGTTATTATAGATTATGGACTTGGGAATTTACATTCAATAAAATCAGCTTTGGACAAAATAGGTGTAGAAAATAAAGTAAGTAAAGTAGAAGAAGATATAAAAAGTGCACATGGACTTATCTTACCGGGAGTAGGAGCTTTTGGAGATGCAATAGAATCTCTTAAAGGAACAGGATTAATACCTGTAATTGAGAGGTTTGTAGCAAGCGGGAAACCATTACTTGGAATATGTCTGGGAGCACAGCTTTTGTATGAAAAAAGTTTTGAACATGGTCAATTTAAAGGACTAGGATTTATAAAAGGGGAAATAAGTCCTATAAAAGATGAATTGACAAAAAAACTAAAAGTACCACATATGGGTTGGAATAAGTTAGAGTTTAAAAGGGAAGATAGTATTCTTAAATATGTAAATGAAGGAGAAAGTGTATATTATGTTCATTCATATTATATTAAATCTAGTGGTGTAGAATATATTGCAACTAGTGAATATGATATTGAAATACCTGGTATAGTAAAAAATGGAAGTGTATATGGTATGCAATTTCATCCAGAAAAGAGTGGTAATACAGGGTTAAATTTGTTAAGAGCATTTGGGGAGTTGATATAGATGATAATATTTCCAGCGATAGATTTGAAAGACGAAAAATGTGTCCGTTTGAAACAGGGGGATTACAATAGAGTAGAAGTGTTTAGCGAAAATCCTATAGCTATGGCACAAAGTTTTGAAGCTAAAGGAGCTAAGTTTCTCCACATGGTAGATCTTGATGGAGCAAAGGAAGGGTCACAAAAGAATTTTGACATTATCAAGAAAGTTAGGAAAACTATAAATATTCCTATACAAGTTGGTGGAGGAATAAGAGATGAAAATAGGATAAAAAAACTCATAAATCTTGGAGTAGATAGAGTAATACTTGGTACAGTAGCTGTTGAAAATCAAGAGTTTCTAAAGGAGATGATAGATAAATATGGTAATAGGATTGCAGTAAGTGTAGATGCAAAAGATGGAAGTGTGGCTACTAGAGGTTGGGTAAAAGATAGTGGTGTAAATTCTATAGAATTTGTTAGGAAATTGGAGAAATATGGTCTTAAAACACTTGTATTTACAGATATAAGTAAAGATGGAATGATGGAAGGAACCAATCTAGACTTATATAAAAAAATTAATAGATATAATATAGATATTATAGCTAGTGGTGGAGTAAGTCGAAAGTATGATATAGAAGAACTATTAAAGATAGACGTATATGGAGCAATTGTTGGAAAAGCTATCTATACTGGAGCCCTTGACCTTAAAGAAATAATTGTTAGGGCAGGTGGAAGAGATGATTAGTAAAAGGATAATTCCATGCTTTGATGTGAGAGATGGAATAGTAGTAAAAGGCCAGAAGTTTCAAAATATAAAAGAGATTAGTGAACCAGTAGTTCTTGCGAAGAAGTACAATGAACTTGGAGCAGATGAATTAGTATTTTATGATATAACAGCTAGTGCAGAAGGTCGTAAACTATTTACAGAAGTTGTTGAAAAGGTTGCTAATGAAGTATTTATACCACTTACTGTTGGAGGTGGAATTAGTACAGTAGAAGATTTTAGCAGAGTTCTTAAGGCTGGAGCAGATAAGGTAAGTGTAAATTCTAGTGCTGTAAAAAACCCTCAGTTAATAAAAGAAGCAAGTGTAAAATTTGGAAATCAATGTGTTGTATTGTCTATCGATGTAAAAAGAGTAGATGGTCAATTTAGAGTATTTGTAAAAGGTGGTCGTGAAGATACAGGACTTGATGCAATAGAATGGGCCAAAAAAGGTGAAGAACTTGGAGCAGGAGAGCTTGTTATTAATTCAATGGATACAGATGGAGTAAAAGAGGGATTTGATATAGAACTTCTTGAAGCTATAGGAAAAGTAGTAAATATACCAATAATTGCTAGTGGTGGAGCAGGTTCTATTGAAGATTTTGAAGAGGTATTTAAAGTAGAAGGAGTTGACGCAGGACTTGCAGCGAGCATCTTCCATTATGGCCAAGTAGAAATCCCTGAACTCAAGAGAAAATTAGCTAAAAAAAGAATAGAAATAAGGTTTTAGTAGGCAGTGACTAGTTGATAGTAAGTAACTGGTAGTGATTAGAGGAGGAATGAAATGGGTCAAGAGTCGATAGATAAAATAAAATTTAATGGGCATGGATTAGTGCCAGCTATAGTACAAGATTATTATACAAAAGAGGTTCTTATGCTTGCTTATATGAATAAAGAAAGTTTTGAAAAAACTATATTAACTAAAGAAACATGGTTTTATAGTAGAAGTAGAAAAGAACTTTGGAATAAAGGGGCTACAAGTGGACATAAGCAATATATAAAAAAAATGAGTTATGACTGTGATGGGGATACTTTACTTTTAGAAGTAGAACAGATAGGTTTTGCATGTCATACAGGAGAAAAAACTTGCTTCTTTAATCCTATAATACAAGAAGGAAAGGAAGAGTTTAGTATTTTAGCATTATTTGATTTGATTAAGGAGAGAAAAGCTACACCAGTAGAAGGTTCATATACAAACTATTTATTTGACAAGGGAATAGATAAAATATTAAAAAAAGTAGGGGAAGAAAGTGCAGAAGTAATTATTGCGGCTAAAAATCCTAATGTGATAGAATTACAATATGAGATTTCTGATTTAATGTATCACACTATGGTATTAATGGTAGAGAGAGGTCTTGAAATTGATGATATTCTAGTAGAATTAGAAAAAAGGTTTAAATAGAATAATTAATAGAAAAAGTCAGAGAAATCTGACTTTGTTAAATTTTTCAGTTATATGTACAATAGGCATTTCCTAACATGCTTACATAAGGAATTATGTCTTTTAGGTTGTTTTTATTTAATTTTAACCTTAATCTTTCTCTAATTTCATCAAAATCATCTTCTAGGAGTAATTCGTAACCCATTAGAGATAAAGTATACTCTGTTTTTTCTAAGTCAATATGTTGCTTATAATATTTAAAGAGTAATTCAATTTCTGTTAACCATTTGTTTTTAGTGTTATTAGAAATTTCAAAATTAGTATCTAAATCTAATTTATACTCTTTATTTGACATTGGAAAGAGACTTATATCTAATTGTTGTGCATATTTAAGTATTCCATTTTTTATAAATAGTATTTCAGTGTCATATTCTCCTGTAGCTATCAGTATTAAGTTTTTTTCCCTGCAAGCCTTCTTTTTATTTATATATTTCCAATAATTATAATAGCCTAAAAATTTGGGGGTAACTATAACATTATCTAAAGCATATTTATTTGTTATACTCTCTACTAAATTTTTTTCATAAATAAGAATGAGATAATTTCCTTTACTTAAAGTTAAAAAAGCATGTTGATATTTAGAGAGATTAATTTGTTTAACTTGAAGATTCCATAAAATATAATTTTTAATGTACTTTTTAGAGATTTTCTTTTCTTTTATTTCTAAAAAATAATATTTTATATATGTACTATCTAAATTAAGAAGTATATTTTTTTTAATTATGTTCTTATAGTCATCAATGGCTATTAAAGATTTGTTTTTTATTTTTAATATTTTTGAAAATTCTATTTCCTTCATAAAGTTTTTTGAAGGTTCCAATACAATTTTTGGATAGTTATTAAACCAATTTATTATACTTCTACCCATTTTCCTATAATCCTTTCATATTCATCTTTAGTAGTCACATGTTCTTCTACTCTATTCCTAGCCCTAGTTTGTATATCAATCATTCCTTTGTTTATTGCTCTTTCTTTGATTTTTATTGGAGATTCTTTGGCAATAATCATTTCTTTTATTTCATTATCCAAATGGAATATTTCATAAACTCCAACTCTTCCTTTGTAACCACTATTATTACAATCAATACATCCTTTACCATTACACAGAATACAAACTTTACGCATAAGGCGTTGCCCTATTATTACGTTGAGGGCAGTAACAAATTGATAAGTATCTATTCCCATATTTAATAAACGACCTATTGACTCTACAGTACTATTTGAGTGGAGGGTAGTGAGAACCAAATGCCCAGTAAGAGCAGCTTGAACGGCTATTTCTGCCGTTTCTGAGTCACGAATCTCTCCTACCATTATTTTATCAGGGTCTTGCCTAAGAATAGATCGAAGTCCCTTAGCAAAAGTTAATCCTTTTTTTTCATTTACTGGAATTTGTACTATGTCATCTAATTGATACTCCACAGGATCTTCTATAGTAATAATTTTTTCTTCTTTTTGATTTATTCTATTAAGAAGAGCATAAAGTGTAGTTGTTTTACCACTTCCAGTAGGTCCTGTAACAAGAATCATTCCATAGGGAGCAATGCCATAATTTATTATTTCATCTTTTTCTTTTTGTGACATGCCTAGGCCTTCAAGGGAGAGAACTGCTCCTCTTTTGTCTAATATTCTAATTACTATACTTTCTCCAAAAGAAGTGGGAATAATAGAAACTCTAAAATCAATCTCTTTATTTTCTATTATTTTTTTAAAACGACCATCTTGTGGAACTCTATGTTCAGCAATGTTAAGAGAAGCTAGTATTTTTATCCTTGAAATAATCATTTCATGGAAATTTTTGGGAATATTGCTCTTTCCTCCAATTAACACCCCGTCTATTCTATTTTTTATTTTTACCTCATTTTTGTATGGTTCTATATGAATATCTGAAGATTCTTTTCTAATTGCCTCTAAAAGAATATCATTAACTAATTTTACTATGGGATTATCTTCATTTGTGAGGTCTTCTATTTCAAGAGTAGAAGGTAAGTTGCTCAACTCGAGTGAATTTTCAGGTAAAATATTTATTTTGTCCAAGTAGTTATTGTAAAGGTAATCAAATGTAACATAAGAAATACATACTTTTTCAATTTTTACCTTTATATTATTAAGTTTTATTCTTTCTATAATATCTATTTGGTCAATATAGCACATTCCAATAGTATAAGTATTATTATCTGTATTTAATATCATAAATTTTTTATTGTTAATTTCTTCTTTATCAAAAATAGACATAATTTCTAATATTTTTCCTGTAATGTCTATATTTTCCATATTCTTGTATGAAAAAGAATAAAAGATTGATAATTCTTTAAAGAAAGTTTCTTGATCTAACAAATTTTCTTTTAAAATTTTTTCTGCCACATCTTTTATTTCCATTTCATATTTATTAATATCTTTTAAGTTGTTAAAGTTAATATTATTTTTATATTTATTAATAAGATAATTAACAAAAGGATTTTCTCTTTCATTTGAACTTAATTTTTTCTCTATATTTTCCTTTTTTCCAAATAATTTATTCAACATTTTTTTCCTCTTTGTCTTCATCAAGAACATTAACTACTCTTGGTGTTATAAACATTACAATTTCTGACTTACTAGGATTAGTGGTAGTTTTTGAAAATAGTCTTCCTAAAATGGGTATGTCGCTTATAAAAGGAACTCCTACACGACTTTCTCTTTCCTCATTACTAATAAGTCCTCCAAATACTGCTGTTTGGCCATCTTTAAGATGTATTGTGGTAGTTATATTTTTTGTGTTAAATGAAGGGTAACTACCATAGTTAGTTTCTATTGTTTCTCCTACAGAACTGACTTCTAAACTGAGATTGATACTTATATCATTATTAAGATGCACTGTGGGGATAACTTCTAACATTATTCCTACATTTTTGTACTCTACCTCTGGAACTACATTATAGGAATCAGAAGAAGAGTCTACATTTTGAGCTATTATTATTGGAACTCTTCCGCCAATATTTATGGAAGCTCTTTCTTTATTAATTACTCTAATACTTGGATTTGAAAGAATTTCTGCATCGGCAGATGTCTGATTAGCAATAAACGTTGCGGGATCCAAAATCTCATTAAAAAGAGTTTTTGCATTTACTATTTTAAACATATTCGTAAATGTAAATCCTAAACTTCTACTTAAAGATTCAGAAATTTCCACAAGCATGATTTCTATTATAACTTGAGATTTCTTTACATCAATTTTTTTAATTAGTTCCTCAGCTTTAATTATCTCTGTTGTTCTTCCTGTAAGAGTAATACTATTAAGAACATCATCTGTATTAAAGTCACTTATAAAGAGAAATTTAGACAAATAAGATTCTACTATTTGTGGTGTTGTGTAAGACAAATAAAATGTTTTTTCAGAGTAGAGCCTATCATCATCGTATTTTTCTATTAATTTACCTATCTCTTCCAATTTTTTATCACTTGAAGTGACACTAATACTATTTAAAGAAGGGTCAATATATATTTTAAACATTCCCATATTTGCTTTTAGTAGATTAGACATATTATCTGCTTTTATGTTATTCAGATAAAATATTTCTGTTTTTTCTACAATATATTTACTTTCTTTAGATATTGGATATATAATAAAGTTATTTTTGTCTATCTCCTTGTAATCTAGACTATTTAATTGAAGAATAATATCCAATACATTTTTTGCAGTCATATCTCTTACTCGAAGGTTAACTATATTTTCTTTTGGCACATCTTCATCTAGAATTATATTTTTATCCATTATCTTTGCCAATATATCAAAACTTTTTTCTACTGTTGTATTTAGGTTCAAATTTAAATTTTCATTAAATAGGTCATTGGAAAAGATAAATAATCTCATAAGTAAAAAAGTAAATATTATTTTAGTTGCTTTTTTCATATTTTTTCTACATCTCCCTTTTAATGTTTATTTTGTATATTGGCTCGTAAAATAGCAATATATCTTCGTAATCATTAGTAGATATATATATATCAAAAGTTTTATTATTAATATATATTTTGACAGTATCTCCACTTTTTAAATCAATAAGATTATTTTTATAGGTAAGAAATAGTTCCTTTGAATTTGATTTCTTTATTACTCCTGAAAATTCTATTTTTTCTATTTCTTTCATAATTAAATCTTTTTCATTTGGAACTTCTTCCAAAATAGCTTTTTTAATTTCTTTTATTTCTACTTTTTCTATTTTTTTAGGTTTATTTGTTTGAAAAATATTATCTGTATAATTTAACTTTATATTTTTTCTCTTAAGATAAGCTTCATAATTAACTTTTTCAATTTCTTCTATGACTTCTTTTCTATCCCTTCTATTATTATAATAATCTTCTTGAACAGTTTCTTTTTTTAAGGTATTTTTTAAAAGTAAAGATAAAAATGTTAATAGAAAAAAAACTAGATATATTTTTTTATTCATTTTTTTCACCTCTAAAATATATTTGTATATTCATATTTCCTCTTATTAAAGAATCAGTTTTTTCCATTCTTAAATAATTTATTTCAAGAAAATAAAATTCTTTTTCTAAATCATAGATAAATTTACGAAGCTCTTTGTATTCTTCATTAAAATTTATATTAATACTAAGTTTGTTATCTTGCTGACGTACTTCGTAACTTATTTTTTCCAAGCCACTATATTTTTTTAATATTTTTTCAAAATCAATTACAAAATTATTGATGTTTTTTAGTAAATAGCTATTTTTATCTATTTCAATTAACAATTTATTTAATTCTTGAAATTTGATTAATTCTTCTTTGTTTGAATTTATTGATTTTTCTAATGAAATAAGTCTTTTTTCTTTATTTTTATTTTCATTTCTAATCTGTATTAGTTTATTTTCAAAAGTTCTTTTTTGATATATTTTATAGGAAAATATTGAAATATAAGTAAATAAAGATATCATTAATAGGGATAAGTGCATATATCTTTTTTTATTCATTTTTATCTCCCAATGTTATTAGAATTTTTTCTGAGCTATGTTCTTTTAGCATTACAAAAGAAAAATTCATTTCAAACTCTTGAATTAATTTAATATTATCTATATTTTTACCTTTTTTTAAGTACAAGAGGATTTCATTATCTTTCAATGAAAAATCTAAAATATCAAGCTTATTTTTTTTCACAACTATTTCTAATTTATTTATCATTTCTGTTGCAGATTTTGAACCTATATAATTTATTTTTTGAATAATGTCTTTTTGACCATAAAGTTTATTTTTATACTTTTTACTTTCATTAATTGCTTTAATCTGAATTTTATTTAACTCTTCTATTTTTTCATTTAACAGAGTTTTTTTGTTTTCTAATACTTTTATAGTCTCTAGCTGTTGTAGTTTCCATTTTCTTCCTTGTAAAAAAACCTGTATTGATAAGGAGGTAAAAATACAAATACAAAGGTAGATGAGTAGAAGGACAGAAAAATCTTTTCTCCTACTTCTGTATGGTTTTTGATTTAAGTTTATTTTTAAATATTTAATAGTATCACCTACTAACCAAATTTATTTTTTATGTATACTGTTTTTTAAATCACGAGATTAACACCAGATAGTTTTTAGTTAAAGGAGAAAAGAAAGATTTTTCTCCTAATTATTTAAATTTTTCTTAAAGGTTAATTCTACATTCTAAAGAGCATCAATTTCTTTTCTAACAATTATTTCAATTAACTTTTTATCTTCATCAAATATCCATATGCCTATAACACTTCTAGCGAAAAGCCATCTGTAATTACCAATGTTTGCCCTAATATAATAAGAGCCTTGACTTTCGAAAGAAGGAGTTCTAGTATATCTAAAATTA
>CAZFBB010000028.1:0-23141 GCA_964517235.1 uncultured Fusobacteriaceae bacterium | reverse complement strand
AAGACTTCACCGTAATGAGCAGTAGATTCAAGTCCAATTAGTAGTTCTTCTTTAGAAAAAGAAGAGATTAAGTCAATAAATTTAAAAAAGCCTTTATGATTATTATCAAAAGAAAAACTATCTAAATGAAGAACTCTAAAACTGTCAATAACAAAAGTAACATGGAAAGATTTAGCAATACCAACAAAATACATAAAAAAACCTTCTAAAGGGCAAAATCACTATGTATTTCCACTTTGCTTAAAATCTATATAGCCTTGCGAGACATAATGGTTCAAAGACCAATTCAATCAATTAATATTAGATAGAAAGCTGTGGCAATAATCTCCTTTTAGCAATCAAGCTTCAAGTATAATAGACAGTCCGTAGTATTACAATTATATAAGTAAATCATTAAAAAATTAAGAGAGGAGGGTATGGTGTTTCTATATAAACATCATACAAGTGGAATATGAAAAGAATATTACTTAGGATATGTCTGTTGTGTACTTTAGTGATTTCTGTAAATGCAGATTTATTAAATAAAACATATAATGCAAATGAGAAAAAGAAAATTAGGGTAGGAACCTATAATATAGCTGGAGGAGTACCCGAATTTAATTTAAAAAAAACAGCTAAAGCCATAAAGGCTTTGGAAATAGATTTTATAGCTCTTCAAGAAGTAGATAATGGAACTACTAGAAGTGGTAATATTAATCAAGTAAAAGAATTATCAAAATTAACAGGATATAATTACATTTTTTCAAAAGCTATTGATTATGATGGTGGAGAGTATGGAATAGCAGTTTTATCAAAATATCCAATTAAACTTATAGAAAAACAAATGCTTCCTTCTGGGGATTATGAGCAAAGAATTGCAATGTATGTTGAAGCTGAAATTCCAGGGTTTGAGGAGCCATTACTTTTTGTAGCAACACATTTAGATTGGCATGAAGACCCAGAAATTAGACTAAGTCAAATATATGCTATTAATGGGAAAACTATTGATATGAGAGGAATTAAGTTTTTATTGGGAGATTTAAATGATACTAAAGAATCATTAGTAATCCGAGAGTTGAAAAGATATTGGGAGTCACCTTTATTGCGTAATTCTTTAGATAATAGAACATGGCCAGCAAACAATCCAGAGATTGGAATAGATTATATTTTTACTTCAAAAGCTCAAAAATGGATTGTAAATGAAATTTTTATTCCCAACAAACCAAACGGAAACTATAGGAGAAATTGGAATGAAATTAGTGATCATATTCCAGTAGTACTGGAATTAATATTAATTGAACAATAAATTTTAGAATAAAATTAAGAATTTAAATAAATACATAAAAATTTTATCAAATTTGAACTAGCTTAAATCAATAGGCTAGTTTTTTAATCCTTAGGAAATTATACTTTTCTATTTGAGTGTTGATATTAAGTAAAAGTTAAAGTAAAAATTAAACTTAAAAAAAGTAAAGGAGAAGCTGAATTACAAAAAGAGCATTATTTAAAATACTTTAGAATATTGATATTATCGATGATAACTTTTACTCTGACATAAAAACCATCATAAGAATTATAGTATGAGTTGATTAGTTTTTTAAGTTTAGAATTAGATTTAAAAAAGTTTTTAACTGTATCTAAGAATAATTTTCTCATTAGATTCTTTATCTAAAAGAAAAAACAATCTTTTTTCTTACGTATTTCTTTTTATTTTCCTTATATCTGGATAAAATTTCTGTAGTAGTATAGCTCTGTTTAAAAAGTTTATAGTATGGATAAGCTTTATCTTTTCCAATATTAATTAACTTAGCAGACTGATTTGCATCAATACCATTTGAGTAATAAATTTATAAACTAGTTAACTATTCTATGTAAATATGTTTTTGTAATATATGTGGTATGTCCCTTTTGAGTTTGTTATGGTAACAGACCATGTCATATATACTATTTTATTTTTGTTTTTTCTGATTTAATTATACAATTCGAGAAACCTTTCAATAACGTTTAACTGCTTAATATATAATAAAATAAGCTTGAAAACTATTATTAAATAAAATTTAGGGACTTTGTTGACATAATTTTATGTTATTAAAGTCCCATTTATATTTATTAAGTTATGTAAAATTAAAAATTTTTATTAAACTTAAAGAGCTATAATATCGAAATTTACTTTCTTTTATTTTTTTAAAAAGTTAAGAAATTCCTCTTCAAATATTGTCAATTCCTTTTCCAATTCAATTTGTTTTTTTAATTTTGGACTATGTTTAACTAAATAATCATTTTCTTTAAATTTTTCCCATTCCTTTTTTTCTATAATTTCTTTAAATTTAGATTTTATATTAGTATAGTCACCTTCTACAAATAAGCTTTCTCCTAATAAGAATGAATATTCAATAGTATTTCTTATGAGGTTTTTTAGTTCACCATATGTTAAATCGTATCTAGAAATAGCTTTAACATATTCCTGTGTGAGATTACTTCTGTTTACTCCTTCATCATCAGTAGATATGCACATAGGAATATCATATTTTTTATATAGCATAAATGGATGGTCTGAATCCTTAATTCCTAAAATTCCTTCATTACTTGTTAAACATATTTCAACGGGAACTTTATATTTTTTCATTCCGTTTATAAGTTTAAAAAAATCTTCTTCCCATCCAATAGAAATTCCATGTCCAATTCTTTTAGTGATAGGTTTATCAAATTGATGATTTTTATCTTTATCATAGTCTTTCTTATTTGTACTAAGGTATAATGAACTTGATATTCTGTTCTTCATTGCTTCTACTGGAGATTCATTTAATACTAATTCTCCTGCATGAAGAGTAAAGTTTATCTCAGTATTATTGTAATCTTTTTTAAATTTTTTATATAAAAAATTTAAAATTTTCATTTGACTATCAAAAGAATTTCTTGATAATGGATGATCTTCTCCTTGAACAATATTGACTGCAACTATTTTGTCTATTTCTGAAGCAAAATACATAGAATAGTACGCCTGAAGAAAAAAGTCTTTTGGAGTTGAAATTCTTTTTAATTGTTGGATATAATTAACAGTAATATTTGACTTATGTTTTTCATTTAATTCCTCTATTTTCTTTTCTCTTTTAAGCATTTCCCCTTGAATAATACCAATATTCCCAATATTATTAATGGTTTTTAATTGGTTATAGTAGTTTTCTAAATCATCTAGAGAAAAGTTTTTTTTAGAAAAAATCTCATTATATTTTTCTTCATATTCATTTCTTATTGATTTTGGTATTGACTGAACCATCAATTCCAAATAGTTTATATTTTCATAAATATTTCTCTCAACAATATTTTCAATTATTTTAATAACATCAGAAGGTTCTGCAGAGTCAGTATAGAAAAATGTATTAAAAAAATGATCATGTCCATTTCCATTTCTTACTCCTCTCATACTATAAAGATCTAAAACCTCAGGTAATTTCTTTTTTATAAATTCATTATAATCTAGTGAATTTGGAGATTTTTTTTCAGCTTCTTCAAATTTTTTTGTATTTGGGTTATAAAATAAGTTCTTTTCTCTTACATAATCTATCATATGATCTGTGTAGTATGCACCAGTAACATGATTATGCAAATCTCCGCCTTTAGGAAGTTTTCTTACAAATGCTGTTAATTCAACACTAGATTTTTTTATACTATTAAAGTATTCTTCAATATTATCACTAAAAGTATTATTAAATATAAAAGTGAATAATATTAGATATTTGATAAGTTTCATTATATATTTTCCTCCTTTGTATAAAATATTATATATAACTTTTAATAAAAAATATAAACTTAATTAAAAGGGGAAACTTCTAATTATGTGATCATTTATTCTTGCTACAGCTTCTGGAGCTTCCCCATTTTCAAATTCAATTTCTATTTTTGCCATACTTCCATTTTTGCCATTTCCTCTACTATCTTTTAGGTCAAGCATTATTGGACCACTATGTTTTTCTTCTTCTCTTACTTGACTTTTGTTTAAGCTTAAAAGACTAAACCCCTTTTTCTTAGTTTTTTGATTTTCAAAACCTGATATTTGAGCTTCAAAACTAATCTTCATTTTTTTAATTTTTACTGAAGTAGGAGGGGTTATTGAAATAATAGGTATATCAACTTCTGAATACTGAATTTGATTTTCTTTATTTACATAAGGTAATTTTAAAGGGATTGTCCTTGGTTTTCCTAAATTATCTGTAACATTTCCTTCTTTATTTTCATCTAAATAAAAATATCTTTTTAACATTCTTATATGTTGTTGTTCAGTAAGCTTTTGAGCTTCAATTACCGAATTATGCATTGCTTTTAGCATGTTGTCTAAATTTAAACTCATATTTTTATCTCCTTCAAAATTAAAAGTAAAACTTGTTGCAATTTTTAATATGTTTTTATTAAAAAAAGTCTTTTTTAAATAATTTTTTATATAATTCTTTCCCACCCCAAACCCTTTATGCCAATTAATATTATTCTAGCCAATATGGTTTTCTGGAAAAACCAATATGATAAGTAGTAACCTGCATTGTTATTTGATGCTCTCCCAGTTGATATATTGCAAAACCAACATCTTTTCCAATTAACTTTCCTTTAGGATAAATCTCTAAGCATTTGTTAAGAAGTTCCATTTGTTCCGTCTTTATTTTATCTGACATAGGATTGTTAGGATCTAAATTCCCTATTTGTATTCTTTTGACAAACTTTACATCTGACATTGAAAATGTACTTTTTTCACTTTGATTAAACATAATTATCCTTTCTAATAATTAAAATTATGTTGTAGAAGGCCTTTCAATGGCTTCTGCTTGTCCAATTTTATTTGGTGCAATAGCTTGGTTCATAAAATCAAGAACTCTAGCTAATCCTTCAGGCATTCCGTGATCAGTTGCTTTTACTTGAACATGGTATTTAGCTGATTTGTCTGTTGACCTTGTATTTTCTTTATGTGATGACACACTACCACTTACTTTTACAGAAGCACTAAAAGGTCCTATTCCAATTTTAGCTTTTCCAGAAAATTCACCTTTCGAATCTTTTACTTCTTTACTACTTTCTGAAGATTTAACTTCCATATCAAATGTTATATCTACCAAATCAACTTTCAAGCTTGGAATTTGTACTATTGCTAATAATGGTACATCAATATCTACTTTTTCCTGTTTAATAATTTCATTTCCATTTTCATCATGGGTAACCATAGGTCTATTAAATGAAAACTCAGCTGTTCTTATTTTTTTTCCCTCTTCATCAAACCCAACTGTTTTAATAAAATCAGCTGTTGTTTGAGCCAAGTTTAAATTGGCATCACAAGCTGCTTTTAGTGGTGCTCCTATAAGTTGTTCCATGGGTAGTCCTTGAAATTCTTGTCCCATTGCCATTCTCATCATCTCCTTACACTAATTTATATTTTTATTCCTAATTTTAAATTTTGGAATCCTCTACTCCAAAAGAAGTAGAGGATATTAACTTCCTATTATTAAGCTTCTTCAATAACTACTTCGCAATGAGTTCCCATGATATTGCCATAAAGGGCTTCACTACGCTTGTCATCAATACTTCTACTTAAACACTTTCCTGTAAATTTTTCTGCTATAATCATTCTTAATTGGTTGTCTACGTGCTCCCAAGCACAGATGCTTGACTTTTCTACACTCCAGAATGGTTTAACTATTTGAATTCTAGAAGTTGCTGCTTTTACATCCATATAGCTCTCTTTTGTTCCTGCTACTTTAAAGTAATGAGCATTTGAACCATCTTTATACTTATTAAGCTCAAACTTTGTCGCTTCTTCCCTAGAGCCATTTCCATAAAAGACTTCTCCATCTAAAGTAACATATCCAAAATCTTTACCTTCATTTTTTAATTTTAAAATTACTGCCATTTCAATCATCTCCTTTAATTATCATTATTATGGTACTATCTATTTCAAACTCTTTTATGTGGCCACATATAGGGTGTTGAAAACTTTATTTTTAACATAAAAAAACTTCTTTTTTTAATTTATTGATTAAATCTATAAAATTAAGATCATTAGAATCTTTTAGTTCTTCTAAAAATTCTATTCTTTGATAAAAGATATTTACAATTTTTTCTATTATTTCTTCATAGTCATATTTTTTTAAACCTGCATTTAACTCTTCGATAATATCTTTCATTTGCTTTGGTTTTCCCTTATAACGAGGAATAGAAGAATATATTAGATAAATAATTAAAAGTTTCAAATCATCCTTTGTCACTATTTTGACTCCTTTATCATTTGTTTTGTTGGACAAAAGATTTATATTATATTTTCTTATAGGTTCTCTTTCTCCTCTCAATCTTGAAATTGTTGCATCTGATATACCCGTTTCACTTGTTAATTTAGATAAAGTTAAAAAAAACTCTCCCCTCACACATTTTTCCCCCTCTATTTTCTACTTTTTTATATGTTATTCTTTTCTTTGATTGAAGTATATTTGTCGTCGACTAGACTGTCAAACAATTTAAAATTTTTTTTTAAAATATTTTTTATTTTTTGTATTTTTTAAGGAGGAGAATGTTTAAAATCCTTCTTTTTAATAATTTTTTATAAAAAAAAGAAATTATAAAGAAGATAAAAAAACTTTTCAATTTAAATATAAATTTCCCTATCTTTTAGGAACTTATAAATTTTTTATGAACAAAATATAAATAGAAGAAGTTTTTTTTGTCCACGTTGTATAATTGAATACAACAAAAAAATAAAAATCTCATAAATTATATGATAAAGTTTAAGTCCAACTAAACATAGAAAGGATAATTTATGAGAGGAGGATACTTTATTTTACAATAGAAGAAGGATTAGAACTGTTAAAAATAATCTGTATGAAATATATAACAATTTCTATGATGATATAGATTAATATCCTATTATTGTGAAAAAATATCATTAGAAGTATTTTTTAATTTTACGCTACATATTCAAAATAAAATAATTTTTTTTCCAAAAAATTCAATGGAACATTCTAAAATTTTATCAAGAAACTACCCTATATAAAATTAGTTTAAACTTAATTTTAAGAGTAAAGTATTCACCATTATGGATTAGAATATATTATATGAACACTTTAGATTTTCTCTCTATAATTAGGCAGAAAGTAAAAAAATATAATAAAATTAATATTACTATTTTATTAATCCTTTGTTATAATACATACATTTCTAACATACTGTTCATTATTAAAACATACAAAATTTTTTCTTATTTGAAGACAATAGACTTATAAAGTATAATTTAACTTAATTAGAGTTTTGATTTGTTTTTTTTAAATTACATAAAATTTGCAATTTTATAGGAAAAGTAAAGATTAAAAATTCCAAGAAGTTCTTTTTTTAAAAAGTTGCTCGTGATATTTTTAGTTTATTTACATGTTAATTAACTCAAAACTTAATATTTAAATTTAAAAAGGGGGGTACATATGAAAGTACAAAATAGAAACATTATAACAATCGTTGTTTTAGCCATTATACCGATTCTCTTAACTGGATTTTTGAACTATTCAATTGGTTTGAAAAATACCAAAGAAATCGGTGTGCAAGAAATTAGTTCTGTTGTAGAACTTTTGAGTAATAATTTAGATATCTATTCAGAATTATTTAGAG
This sequence comes from uncultured Fusobacteriaceae bacterium, assembly GCA_964517235.1. Lineage (GTDB taxonomy): Bacteria > Fusobacteriota > Fusobacteriia > Fusobacteriales > Fusobacteriaceae > CAZFBB01. The sequence continues at coordinate 15,533 of CAZFBB010000028.1, read as the reverse complement.
AGGATATTGCTTTTTTAAAGGAAGCTTATGAAAAGGATGAGTATGAAAGATTTGATAAAAGTTTAAAAATGCTATTAAATAAAAGGGGTCTATATAAAAGAATAGAAGTTTATGACCAAAAAACAAAATCTAAAATTAAAATTGAAAATAATATAAAAAATAATTCTTATTTAGAATGGATAGATGATTTAAGTAGAATAGAAGTAAAAGACTCTATTCCTTTTATTACAAATGATATAAATGAATTTAATCTAATAAGTAATTTTACTGAAAAACAAGGAGAAAATTTTTATGTCAATCTAATTATTGATAAAACAAAATTTTTAGGTGAAACTGAAAAAGTAAAAGTAGGAAAAACAGGATATGCCTTCATTATAGATGGTAGAGAAGGAAGATTAATTTCACATCCTAATAATGATTTAATTGGAAAAAAATTAACAGAAGTTGTACCTTCTTTTAATCAATTATTAAATGGAACTTGGGATTCAACTAAGCCTTTTGAATATATTTTTGAAAACAAGGAAAAGTTTCTTTCATATACATCTTGTAAAAATTATGGTTGGTTGATTATGGCAGGAACCTATTATGAAGAAATAGAAGAAAAATTTGCCAGTGCAAAAAAAGTTATATTTGGAAGTATTATTCTTGTAATAATTTTAAGTTTAGTAGGAGTAAGAACAACAAACAATTCTTTTGTAAAGCCTATTAAAAATATTTCTGAAAATTTAAAATTAGTTGCAAAGGGAGATTTCACTGTTAAATTAGATGAAGTAGGAGATTATGAAGTTAAAGAACTAGCAAAAGACTTTAATAAATTTATAGATGAATTTGGTTCACTTATAGGTAGTATAAAATTAGAAACAATTGAAATAGTCGATAGTAATTTAATTTTTATAGAAGAAATTAGAAAAATAATAAATGGATCCAAAGAAGATAAAGGAATTGTCGATTTAAATACTTCTATACGAAATAGTATGGATAATATTAGAAATCAAACAGCTAGTACCCAAGAAACCTACGCTGCTATAGAGGAAATAAGAGGAGGGGCTGATTCAAATATGATAAGCTCTCAAAAAACTTTGAGCATTGTTGAAAGTTCTGTAAAATTAGGTTTGGAAGGGAAAAATGCCATAGATAAACTTGGTGAAAAAATGGAGAGTATAAGTGAACAAGTTGGAGAAACTGAAAAAGAAATAATAGAGCTGAGATCTCTTTCTCATGATATAAGTGATATAACAGAAGCAATTAATAATTTAAGTGAAAGAACCAATCTCCTGTCCTTTAACGCTACAATAGAAGCTGCTAGAGCAGGTGAAAGTGGAAAAGGTTTTGCCGTAGTTGCTGATGAAATAAAAAAACTTGCTGACAAAACAAAGCAAGAAAGTGACAAAATAAAAATCATAGTAAACAATATTTCTGAAAAAATAAGTAGAGTAAGGATGTCTACAGATAATGTAAGAGTTAAAGTAGAAGAAGGTGTAGAAAATAATATTTCTGTAGATAATGCTTTATGCTCTATTGTAGAGAGTATTAACGAAACTAACATTCAAGCTAAAGAAATTTATAGACTAACTGATGAACAACGTTTAGCGAGTGAAGAAATTGGTAAAGCTATTGAGTCTATTTCAACTAGTGCAGAGCTTATTGAAAGAGATGAGTCTGAAAATTTAGATACTGTAGCTGGCATAGAAAAAAAATTATTAGAAAGGGTTGAATTTTTAGATCAATTGTCTACTAGAATGAAAAATCTAGAAAAAGAATTGAATAAATTTAATCTAAATTAGATATAAAAATATCTGTTTTTATTATTATGTTGCTATTATTTTAATCTGTTAAGGAGATTAAAGGCTGACCTAAAAAGTCAGCCGTTTTATAAACAAATATAATTTCTTTAAAAAGAGGTTTTATTTGTTTTTTTATTTAAGTGTAATTATATAAGAATTTTAGATTAAGTTAATGAAAGAAATCTTAGAATCTGGAGCTATTTTAGCTTGTGCAAGTCCCAAAGTTAAAAAAGACAATATCTCTTCTATAGCAAAATAATTATATCTTATAATTGTTTCTCCTTTACAATGGTTGGTTGTAGTTTCATTATATTAGAAGATTCTAATTATGGGATTTTTTTGCACTTAATTATATAATTTGAGAGACTAAAAAAAAAGAGACTTTGACAACATAATACTATGTTGACAAAGCTCAAAAATATATGCTCCGTTAATTTTTCCAACTAATATCCTTTAACAAGACTCTTTTAAAAAAAATTCTTCAAAAATTTCAAAGCTTTCATCCATTCAATTTGACAATGATACTTTTCAAATATCACCAATTTAAGAGAGTAAAAGTATTTGTAGTAGAAATATTTGAATATTGAAAATCTCCTGTTGTCCATAATGTTCCATCTTTTTTTAGTGCTATTGTCATTTTTTGATAACTAGCAATTTTCTTGACTCCTTCAAGTACTTTTGTAGGAGTACCTACTCTACCAATATTAGAACCATTTCCTAAGTTTCCATTGAAACCATTCCCAGTAGAATATACACTAGAATCATTCTTAAGAAAGAAAGTAGAATTTACCCCAGTAAAAATCGATTCTATTTCATTTGAATTTAATCCCAATAAAGAAATTTGAGTTGGGAAATGATGATTTGGAGTAGTAGTTGAGCCATCTCCCATTTGACCATATCCTGTTTGACCCATTCCAAATAATTCACTAGCACTATCTAAATATAAAGTAAATGAGCCTCCTACATATATTCTTTCTATCTTTTGATTCATTGGGATTCTCAATTTTTCAAAATTATTAGTAGCATTAGACCCTCCAGAATTTCCTAGACCTAAAGGAGATTTATTTCCAGTTCCCAAAATTTCTCCTGCAGTATTCATAATTATTACATGTGCTCCTCCTGCTCCTATTATTGACTCAACGTCCCTTTTAATTAAGACAGGAGTACGTTCATGGTAATTAAGTCCTCCTCTACCATTACCCAATTGTCCCCAAGTTCCGTCTCCAACTGCATAAAAATCATTATTTTGAAGATAATATGTATTATAATTGCTTGCAGAAACATCATCTACATTTTTTGCAATTTCTACAGGCGTATTTACATTTGTATTAGTTCCAATTCCTAATTGCCCAAGGGTATTATACCCTGTACTCCATAAAGATTTATCTTTTTTTAGATAAACTAAATGAGACTGTCCCGTAGCAACTTTATCTACACCATCTGCAATTTTAACTAAATTTTGAACATCATTAAAAGTTCCATTACCTAATTGTCCATGATTATTTCTTCCAGCTCCCCATAATTCTCCATTAGATTTAAGTATAACGAAGAAATTTGCTCCTACACTCACATCTTTTATACTGCCGGGATAAGTGTGATTAGGGTTGGAGCTAATATTTAAATTATTATCTACTAAGTAAACATTTCCAAGTTTATCTGATTCATCCTCTAAAATATTCCATTGTTCCTTATAAGAATCTAAAACCGTCATATTTTTAATTCCTATTGTTTTCCCATATTCTGCATCTGAAATATAAAAATTTTTGTTAGATTCAATATTTTTTATCATATCATTAACATAGTTTTTACTCATATTATCTGACAATGGATACATTCTGTCCCCCGTTATCAGATGTTTTGAACCACTCCCACCATTACTGTAGTCTTTCCATGAAAGAGGTGATATTTTTTCAATATACGACTTTCCTTGAGAAAAAATTTTAATAGTTATTTCTGGGTTATTAGATAAATTTTTAAGCACGGTCAAATATCTGTTTTTTAAAGGGTCATAAACCAAATCATTTTTCAAGCCATTCCCTTCAACAGCAATAGATTTAATGGTTCCAGGAGCATTAGATTTTAAATCTATTTCTAATATTCCAAAGGAATTCTGTCCAAATGTTGAAATACCATGTTGTTCAACAAAATCGAAATAATTAAAATTCTTAGAGCCTATTGATATATTTTGAGAAACACCTGTTTTTCTTTGTGTATTTTTTTCTTTATCTCTACATCCAAACATAAATAATAATAAAATTAAAAAAATAATTTTTTTCATAAGTCCATCCTTTCCTGTTTAATAAAAATTAATCAAATTTTTTCATAAATTTCAAATTATTACAATGACAAAATTTTTTCGATATTGCCTAAATTATTTGGAAATAATATGCTCCTTCACTAAATCTATGTAGAAGGTTTTGAGAGAGCCTCCTAGGATGTGCTAACCATTACTAAGTTTTAGGGGTAAACCTTTCCCTGTTTATACTTGCACTTAGGCATTGTAGTGAACATTCCCCATCTCTTATCAGATACACTTTTACCTAATATCATAGTATATTTTTGCCACTTTAGTTTTTTGTTTGCGCCAATTATTTGAAAATTTTAATATATTATATTCAATTTTTTGATTAAAAAAAGGATTATATGTAAATCTCATATAACTAAAAGTCTTGTGTATCAAAGTTAGTTATCCTTGATTAGAATATATTCTAAACTTAAAAACTTTATTTTATAACATATTAATTTTTTGCAAAAATTTTTAAGAAATTGTTAGATTAAAACTCTTTTGATTCATCTCCGACCTAGGTAGAATAGGAAGTTTTCTCGAAACAATTCAAATAAAAATGAAAAAAAGAATATATAAAAAAAATAAATAGCACAACTATTTTTGTGGAATAACGTAAAAATATTAATAATTGAAAGGTTTTATTTTGCAATAAAGTCAGTTCTTAGTAGAAGATTTAAATAATTAAAGATAGGGATTTATCAACGAGCTTTGTCTCTTATGTAAAATTATAAAATATTATACTTGCAAAAAATTCAATAAAGGTATATTTGGAAGAGAAACTTGTATTCTCTTCCAGTTTTTTAACATAAAATTAAACTTTATTTTTTCTCAATTATCTCTATACTATATCCGTCTGGATCAGTAATAAAATAAAAAGACAGACCTTCTTTCATACTTTTTATATCCTTAATATCATATCCTGCTTTTTTGTGGTTAGAGTAAGATTCTTGTAAATCACTTACATAAACAGCAAAATGACTAAATCCATTTCCTAAGTTATACGGTTTTTCGGGATTATAGTTATAAGTTAATTCAATTTCAAAATTATTATTTTCGTCACTTAAATAAACTAGAGTAAATGACCACTGTGGATAATCATCTCTTCTTCTTTCTACAAGACCAAGAGCCTCTTTATAAAATTTAATAGATTTTTCTAAATCCATAACTCTAATACATGCATGAGCTAATTTGTACTTCATCCTTCCTCCTTTATAGTTTTGATAAATTTATTTATTAAATTCTGTAGCAAACATCTTTATTTTAGGGTTATATTCTCTTTCTTCTCCAATAGTACTTTTTTCATAATGACCTGGATAAATTATTACTTCATCATCAAATACTAATAACTTGTTTAGTATAGAGTTTTTTAAGCTATCATAAGAACTCTCCTTAAAATCACTTCTGCCTATAGAACCTTTAAAAAGAGTATCCCCTGTAAAAATTACATTCTCATATTTAATACAAATATCACTTAAAGTATGACCAGGTGTATAAATTATATCCAAGTTGAGCTCTCCAATAGACAATTTATCTCCATCTTTCAGTCCTTTATGTGCTTTAATTTTCGTTGTTTTTACTGGCCTAGAAAGAGATAAATTTATTTCAGGGTTTTCAAGTCCTTTTAGTCCATTCTCATGGATATATATGGGTGAATTATACCTTTTATTTAAATCCTCAACAGCAAGAATATGGTCATAATGATAATGAGTAAGAATAATCCCTTTAAGGTTAAATTCATTTTTTTCTATAAAATTTATTAAAATATCACTATTGTTTCCTGGATCTATTACAATACAGTTTTTTTTTGAATCCCATAAAAAATAGCAGTTTACTTTTTCTGTTCCAACTATTACTCTTTCAATATTCATAATATTACTCCTTCCTATAAATCTTACTTTCAAATTTTTTTAACACTTATTTAAAAAATTGCTTTTTATATTAATAAAAATAATTAATTATTATTTTTTAAAAAAAATATGATAAAATGTTAACATATATTTGGCATTATTGGAAGTAGTTACTTTTTAACTTGTTACTTACTTTTTTGAAAGGAACGATAAAAATGTGTTATAAATGGGAAATTGAAAGATTTTTAAAAATACTAGGAAATAAATGGATTTTTTTTATCATTAATGAACTATTAGAGGGAACTAAAAGATTTAAAGAATTAGAAAAGAGTTTGGAGGGAATAAGTGCAAAAACTCTTACTGAAAAATTAAGAAAGTTAGAAAAAGAATTTATAATTGAGAGAAAAATCTATGCTGAAATACCTCCAAAAGTAGAATATTCTTTGACAAAAAAAGGGAGAGAACTACAATCTATTTTTGATAATTTGAGAGATTGGGAAACAAAACATATTAAGAACAAAATATTATAAGGCTATTTTGTAGATAATTTTTAATTTATTTAAGTCACTAGTCTAATAGGGGATATGTCAAATGAAAATACTCAATTTATGTAATAATTAACATAATAAGACTTATTCTCCATAATTTCCTAGTAAATATACTAGGAAATTATACTTTGGTAATCTAAGTAAACATAATATTTTTATAAAAATTCTCAAAAAATAGGAAATAAAACAATCAACACAAAAAGAACTTTGAAAACACAGATTCATCTTATCAAAGTCCTCATATATTTAGGTAAGCAATTTACACAAAACTTAAGATTCCTATCTTTCAGATTGAAGAGAAATAAGTGTCTTTAACATCTCTTTTTGCCAGAAAATAGAAGTTAATTTAGCTTATCATAGGTATATTAGTTATTCATTAAATGAACCTATATTTTACCTTATTATTTTTAGTAAAATATACAAAGGAAAATTTATGGATACTTATATTTTTGAAAAACCTTTAGTTAAATATTAGGATAACTTGTAAAATCTAAATATATTGAACTTGAAAACAACTTTATTGATGGAACACACATCAGAGCCAATGTAATAATAAAAAACGATTACTCAATATTACAATAAGTAATCGTTTGCCTTCAATCTGTATAATTCTTATCTTTGTTAATCATCTAATAGCTAGATTCCCTTTACGGGATATTATAAGCTTTCACATTCAATTCATTTTATCTTACCAATAGTATTTTAATATTATTATTTGCTATTGGAAAACTATTTAACTAATTTCATCACTTCTACATCTTTTAGAGTTATATCATTTATCTCTTTAGGTTCTACTTCTACATAGTCTTTAAATATAACTCCTTTGTTATTTATTCTCTTAGCCTTGATCAATAAATTTTTTTTTGCTATTATTTGATTTCCTCTTAACTCAAGTCCTTCCAAAATATTTTTACTTAAATATAGCTCTGGTACCAATATTAATTGATTGTTTATATCTTTTTCAACCAACCAAATAATATCAGCTTTTAAATTGTTAATTTGTTCTTTTGTTAGCTCTATCCCTGTATTTAACCTTAAATCTTTTGAAGCTTCAAGACCATTATTAAACAACTTTTCCAATTGAACCCTATCGTTAATGTTAACAAATGGATATTGTTCTTTAACAACTTTGTAAATAGTATTATAAACCAAGATAGTTTCATAATACGAGTCTCCTAATAAATTTGGGTTTATAGTATCTTTAAGATTTGTCTCTTCCTTAAGATTTTTACCCTCCTTAAGATTTATGCCATTTTTAGAATTTATATCATCCTTAGAAATAAAACCATTTCTTTCAAGAAAGTAGGTGGAATTATGATATTTATCCCAATCTGTAAATTCTTCATTATTTTCTACCATATATTCATAACTAGGACCTTTTTTATCTCTTATAGCTACAGTTGCCATTTCATTATCTACACTAGTATCAAACAGTATAAATTCTCTCTGTGAAATAGGAGTTCTTTTTCCTTTATTTACTTCTCTACTCTTTTTTACTTCTTCTAATCTAACTTGATTGGCACTAATAACTTTTTCCTTTAAATTGCTAACTTTCAAATGATTTTTATTTTGCACTCCTCCAGAAACTGATATATTAATGCTTCTACCTGCACTTACTCTTCCTTTACCCAAAACCACTTCTTCATTTTTGTTATTTGTATTTATTATAATACTTCTCTTTTCCCTTTGTCTATAAAATTTTATCACAGGAAGCCATTTTATCGTATAATCTGTTTCCCTTGTAAAATAGTTATAACTTATATTTCCAAACTGATTGATATATCCTTTTTTTAGATAAACTTTAGTTAATTTATCATTTTTATATAAATCTTTGTGATTAGAGTTCAACTTCAAATTTCTAGTTTTCAATTTATAACCATACATTTTTTCTGAATTATCAAAATTATTAACACTTCCATTTATATTATTTTTAGAGCTTATTAGTCCTCCACCATTTTCAACTTTTGAAGTATAAAGATTAATATTTCCTTGACTTTTTATTTCTGCATTAAAAGTTTCACTTTCAAATTTAGAATCGATAAATTTTTCTTCTTTTTTATAATTTTGACCATTACTAGAATTAATTTCTGTTATGTACTCTCCAACAAAAACTAAATTTGCCTTTGGATACTTTGCTTTTATTTCTCTAATTTTTGCTCTATATATTTTACCTAATTCCTTATTAACTCTATCTTTATTTAAGGAAGTAATTTTAAACTTAACAGGATTAAACCATGTGTCTCTTTTGCTAACCATCCTTCCCTCTTCTTTGTACAGATCTATTTTTATTCCTTTGCCTAATTCCATTGATAATTTTACAATATTGATTTTATTAGAATCAATATTAGTTTTTTCTTTCAAATATTTTATTTCATTTATTTCATAAACAAAACTATTGTCTATATAATCACTTTTTATAGTTAAATCTCCACCTGATTCTATTAATCCAGACTTATTACTTAATTGATTGGACTTATCCTTAGTCAATCCACCAATATACATTTCTCCACCACTAATCAACTTTGCTTTTTCATTCAAGAGGGTTCCATCATTTTTTATACTCATTCTCTTTCCTGCATATATAATTGCATTGGGCTTATTGTTTATGTTACTTCCTTCTACCTCTAGCTCCTCTCCTAAGACTATCTGACCAAAGTTATTAAGTCTATTGACTTTTAACAACATATTATTCATTCCACTTATTTTTTCATAGTTATTTAATGTACTAGTTGTTATTTGGTTAAGTCCATTTCCTCCTACAATTATACCTTCGTTTTTATTATTAATAGTAGCTACAATATTAATATACATGTCTCTTTGACTATCTATAGTATTATTAATATCCAAGTTTTTACCAATAATATTTACACTTTCTTTTCCTGATATTCTTCTATTTACATCAATCTTTTCTTTTCCTTCTACCTCTACCTTTTCCGATTCTAATTCTGTGTTTATACTTAAGTTATTTCCTTGAATCCTAGTTAGTCTATTCCCTCTTACATTTCCGTCAATTATACCATCACCTGTTAAATTAATATCAACTGTACTATTAGATTCAATCCTTCCCCCTTTATTATTTAATCTACTTCCATTAACCTCTACCTTACCAGTTAATGATCTTATTTCTCCCTTTTCATTTTCTACAACATCTTTACTTTTTATACTTATATCTTTATGTGCTTCTATTAGCCCTTTATTATTTAAATTGTTTAAAAATATACTATTTTCTTGAGACTTAATATTAGCCTTCTGAATTATTCCACTCTCCTCATAAGTATCATCAGAAATTGTTACACTATCAGTTAAACTAGCATCTATATTTCCTAAAGCTACTATTTCTCTCTTATTAACCAAATTTCCACCTTTAAATACTATTCTATTAGTTTGATTAAGCTGATATACTTTACCATCATTAACAAAACTTCCATCAATTACCAAATCTCTACTACTTAATAGTAAATTCTCATTTTCAATAGTAGGACCTGATAAAGTCACTAAAAAACTCCCCTTTATTTCATTAGCATTAACTATCTTTCCATTATTTGTTTCTATTAATATAGTATCGCCTATTACCCTACCACTATTACTTACTAATTCATTGGCAACTAATTCAATTTTACCTTTACTTATTACATCTCTATTATTTTCTAGCTTTTCTTTAGCAACAAGTTCAATATTTTCCATTCCAATAATTTTTCCTAAATTATTTATATTTTGACCTAGTATGTATATTCTACTTATACTATCTTCTTTTTTTCCTGTAGATAGTATTAACCCTCCTGCATTATAAAAATCTTTATCAACAGAGATATTTATCAAACCATCACTTTTAATTTTACCTGAATTTTTCAAGTATTTTGATGAGAAATCTATCTTTTTTCTACCTATTATATCCCCTTCATTTATTCCTTTTTCAAAATTTATATTAACTTCTTTTCTACCATTTATATTTCCTTTATTTAAAAATTCTTTACTTTTTATATTTATTTTTTTACCTAATAGGTCATTGATTACTTGAATTTCTTCAGTAGAATCTAAACTAATCTTACTATTTGAAATGGCTCTTGCTATATTTGTACTACCACTACTCTTTACTATAATATCTCCAGTAGCATAAATATCTTTTAATATTATATTCCCTTCTGAATCTACTACCACATCTGATACATCCGCAACTAACTCAAAATTACTATTAACACCTATTCCATCCTCTGTACCTATTAAAACAATTCTCCCTGCATAAATACCTCCTAATTCACTAGTATCTATACCCACTAATAGTTTTTCATTCTTTTCTCCTATTATCTTCCTGTATTCTTTACTTTCATAATTGTATTCATTTATTCCACTAATTAACCTAACTTCATCTTTACCATAGATACTACCATTTAATTGGGCTATTCTTGATATTATTTCAAAGTAATTAACATTACCCAAATCTACCCCTTTTTCTCCTACTTCTACTCTACCATTTTCTACCCTAAGACTCAATCCGTCTTCTACTTCCTTTACTTTACCTGTTGTTAATGTTACTCTTGATGTATTTATAAACCCTGCTCCATTTATATAAATCCCATTTGGATTAGCTAATATAAAATCTGCTTCATTACCAAAGATTTCTGTATATCCTTCGATGTTGCTTTTTTCACTTCCACTAACCTCAGCTATTATAATTTGAGCACTATTTTTCAAGTTAGAATTACCATTTACTAAACCTGCTAATTTACTTCTACCCGTTTCAATACTGTTATTAATAACAACTCCACGCTCATTAACATTATACCTATCAAAGTCATTATGAGAGATACCCTCTTTATTTGGATTAGCTATATTTACCAAATCAATTCCATTTGCAGTTTTATCAACTGTAGTAGAACCACTATTAACTATAATATTACTTGCATTAATAATACGCGGGATAAAAAAGTTGATTAAAAGTATACTAGCCATTATTCTCTTTTCTAGTTGTTTTAGCACAACTATCACCTCCATAAATCTAAAAAATCTTTCGCTAACTAAATATTCAAAATTATTTTATCAAAACTACTTAAAAAAATTATTTGAAGTTTAAATAAATAAATTTGCTAGTATTGACAAAACTTAATAAAAAATTTGTTCAATTAATCTATATTATCAATTAAATATTTTAAATAATTATTTGTATACACAATAATATTATTAAAACTAAATTCTATCAATATCAAAAAGTTTTTGTTATTATTATTCTTTTCAATTTCACTCTTTAAACTTAAAATTATTTTCTCCTTATTTTCAAATTTTTTTACATTGTCAAATTTAATTACTACTTTTTAATTTTTTGAATAAAGATAAATTATTTTTACTTTTTTCTATACTATCAATAAAAAAAAGCAGCTGTTAACTGCTTTTACTCTTGACCTATTATTATTATCTCCACTCTTCTATTAAGTCCCCTGCCTTCAGTGGTTGAATTGCTAGCAATAGGTTTATTCGACCCCACGCCTATAGAACTCATTCTTTCTTTTTTTACTCCATTGCCTACTAAATAATCATATACTTCATTTGCTCTTTCCTGAGATAATCTATCGTTTGTTACTTTACTGCCAGTGTTATCTGTATGCCCACTTACTTCTATGATAGTTTTATTATATTCTTTCAACACCTTTACAATAGAATCAAGTACTTCATATGATTTTTCACTTAACGATGAACTAGATACGTTAAATGTTAAAACATTTGGCATAACTAATTGCAATTCTCCCTCTCCAACTCTTTTTATTCCTACTCCTGTAGACTCAAGTTCTGCCCTTAACTTGCTTTCTTGTCTATCAAAATAATATCCTAATCCTGCTCCTAATCCTGCTCCTGCAGCCAATCCAGTAATAGTTGATTCACTATCCCCTCCTACTAATTGACCAGTTATTGCGCCAGCTATTGCTCCTCCTATTACTCCCTTAGTAGTATTACTTGTTTTTTTCTCTCCAGTATAAGGATTTAAACTGCTACACCCCACTATCAAGATACTTGCCGTAATAATCAATGCTTTTTTCATCAATTAACTCTCCTTCCCTTTAAAAATATATTGTCATAATTTGTTTTATTATTCAAGAAGCAAAATCTTTCCTCCTCTTCAATACTAATAAATTAATGATATATTCATGTATAACCTATAATCTTCCTCTTTAAAATGCTTTGGTTGCTCTATAGGTTTTGCTAATGTAAGATCCAAACTCATGTTTCTACTGCTGTATTTATATCCAGTACTCAATCCAGCTACCTTTTCTATCTTTTCATATTTACTTCCCTCTTTATAACTCATATCTTTTGCTAAACCATAATCAGCACCAAAAAAAATACTTGAATTTCTCAATACTGGTAAATTTTTATCAAACATGTATGTCAAAGTATTTCTAAAATACATTCCCTTTTCTCCAGATATAAAATTATTTTTAAAACCTCTAACTGTATATAAATCTCCTATACTAATTTTTTCCGTACCATATAAAACCTGATTTGAATATTGCCCATTAAATTTTAAATTATATGAAAATTGTTTTGACCCCAAACGAAAAAATTTAATAAAATTTGTATTGAAAGTAAATTTTTCAAATTGTGCCAACTCATTTTTCTCAGCATTAAATTCATCTAATCCCTTATGATATCCTATTGAACTAAAAAAACGTCCCTCTTTTAATTTAAAAGTTCTAGTTGCTCCTAATTTTAATACTGCCAATTTCTTACTACCTTTATATAGCTGTGCTCCTTCAAAATAATGTTTATCATCTTTTAAAGATAAATTCACATTGAAACCAGCACTTCCTAAAGCATTATTAAACAAAACTTTTTTAACATTGTAGTAATGAGTTAATGTATTCCCTGATGAAGTAAGTACATTGTTTTTTCCCTTTATCTTATTCAAGTACGAAGATTTAGATATTCCTGAACTAAGAGTATAATAACCAAGAGGAACTGACATGTTAATTCCATAATTAATAGAATTTTTATCTTTTTGATCTGAATTTAATGTATTTTGATAATTTAGTGATAAGGAATCATTTAATCCAAATAAATTATCTAAATAAAAATTCAGTCTTCCTCTATTTTTTTCTGTTGATTCTTGACCCATATTATCAAATTCTAAAACTAAAGAGAATCTTTTACTAGGTTCATTTGTTATGTTTATAACTGAATATCCATATTCAGATCCCGGTAAAATCTTCATTTCAGCATTATTTGATTGCAAAGAATTTATTTGATTTATTCCTTGCTCAATGTCTGATAGCTTAAGCAACTTTCCACTTTTTAAGGGAAAAGCAGTAAAAACTGCTGCTTTTTCTCTAAAAGTATTACTGTTTAAATTAATTTTTTCAATATATCCATTTATCACCATTAAATCCAAATAACCATCTTCTAAGCTCTGTGGAACTTTCAATTTTACTCTAGTTGTTATATAACCTTTTCTCAAATATACATTATTTGCTTCTTCAATTAATACTCCTAAATCTTCAAAAGATAATTCTCTTCCTTCAAATTTCTTTTTCACTCTATCCAAATCTTTTTTTAGCTCACGAACATTATTAAATCGAACTTCTTTTATAAAAAATCTTTTCTTTTCTGCAACGTCTTTTCTTTTAATTTCCTCTAAAGGCTTTTTACTAAGATTATCATCATTCAAAATATCTTTTTTTTCAATTTCTTCTAAAGATATTTTTCCAAGGTTATCATCATTCAAAATATTCCCTCTTCCTATCTCTATAATATTTTTGCTTTCAATTTCTTCTAAAGATATTTTCTCAATATTATCATTATTCAAAATATCTTCTTTTTCTTCTTCATCCTTTTTTTCAACTTTTTCCAAAGATATTTTTCCAAGGTTATCATCATTCAAAATATCCTCTTCTTCTATTTCTGTAATACTTTTGTTTTCAATTTCTTCTAAGGGCTTTTTGTTAAGATTATCATCATTCAAAATATCTTTTTTTTCTTCTATTCTCCCTTTAGATTCTTCACCATCAATTTTTTCTTCCATTTCCTTCTTATAAATATTCTTATCTTTTTCTGTATAATCAAATTCTTCCACATTAGAATTACTTGATTTTTTATGTAAATTATGACTTTCTCTTATATTTTGTTTGCTAAGATTGATTAACGTTAACAAAACTATGAATGATACTAATGTCAATATTATCTTAAATTTATTCATTTATCCTCACCTTTATTCACCTCCAAATAAAAAGTAATTTTATTCTAATTAAAAAATTTAATAAAAATACAAATCTAAGTTCTATACTTTTGCTGATTAAAGTATACTTCAACAATGATAAAAAAATAAATATGAAAAATTTTTCCTTATTTTACAGTGATAAAATTTTAAAAACATTTGATTTATTATAAAAAGTAAAATGGTGCACTTGGCATAACACACCGTCCCTCTTTAGCTTAATTAACATAATTAGTTGATTTTTTTTCGTCATTATACAAAATTCAATTCTTTGATTAAGAAAATGATTATATGTAAATCTGGCTTAACCAGAAGTCTTATAGATTAAACTCAACAACTCTTAATTAAGATATCTTTAAACTTAAAAGCCTTATTTACCTCCTTTGTATTACAATTGTACAACATATTAATTTTTTTGCAGGAATTTTTTTAAAAATATTAGATTAAAACCTTTTTGATTTATCTCCCAACTAAGTAGACAAGGAAATTTTCTCAAAACAATTCAGATAAATTTTAGTACAATTATTTATATTTTATTTACTATAAAATTATGCTCACAAAACAAAGAATGAGGTTTAAATGTCATCCATTTTTTACCTTATTAAGAACTCTTTCTTTTTTGCCAGCTAATAACAAAATACACAGCTAAGCCACACACAAATATTGCTCCAACCAAAACGATAAATACTCCAAGCATCATTGATTTTTACCTACTTATAATAGTACACTTAGCAAGAAGAACTCACGCTTTTTTAGGAAAAAAGATTATGTCATACTTATTATAAGGAAAAAAGGATTAGTGAAGACTAATCCTTTGAGACTGAAGACAAATAAAATTTTCTTAAAAAAGGTTTTATTTGTTTTTTT
>CAZFBB010000027.1:0-23559 GCA_964517235.1 uncultured Fusobacteriaceae bacterium | reverse complement strand
TTTGCAAATTCTTCAAATAACATTTGATTAAATTCATTTATCAATTCTTTATATGACTCTTGTTCAAAAAAAATTGAACTAAATAGTTCCTTTTCTTCTTTAGCAAATTTAACTATACCTATTCCTATATTTAATAAAATCTTATTTGTATAATCTTTTTTTACATACGTAAGAAATTCTTCTTTGGCTCTTGTCATTATCTCTTCCTTTAATTCTCCCATAGAATCAAAAGAACTATATATAGGTACTGGTGAACAATTAAGTTTTTTTGCTATATTTCTCGCTGTTATCTCATGAATTCCCTTTTCTTTTAATAATTGATATGACCCTTTTAATATTTTTTCCTTTGTAAACGAAACTTTCTTAGGCATAGTAACTCCTTTTATAACATTAGTAATATAACAGGTATAATATAACATTATTTTTATTCTTTGTCAAAGGGAACAGTTTAATTTTAAATGAATTTAAAGAGTTTATATTATTATTATTTCCTTTTCAAAATACTTATGACTATATTTTTAAATTTTGAAGTTAACCAATAAATTAAAGGAGTTAATATAGAATAGGAATACTTGACTATTCATACCCTTAATAAAACTATAGACAAATATAGTTTTAATGGGCTAATTCATTATTTTAAAATGATTTCTTAAATAAATTTATCTAAATATAGTCATGTTTTATAAATAAAAGAAATTACTTACTCTTATACTATTTAATTATCTACTTTTTAAAGTATAGTTTTTTTATAGTAAACAGATTCCCAATCTTTTGTGAAATTTTCAATACTCTTATTAGTTAAAGGATGATTAATTAATTGAAAAATAGTGGTATAACTTATTGTAACTGATTCAGCTCCTGCTAGAATAGTAGAGTGAACCTGATTAGTATTCTTAAATGAAGCTCCAAGTATTTTAGCGTCTAAATTGTTTAATTTTAGCAAATTTGATATTTCCTTGACTACTTCTATTCCATTTCCTCCAATATCATCTATTCTATTTACATATGGAGCTAAAAATTTTGCTCCACACTCCGCTGCCATTAAAGCTTGTTGAGGAGTAATAATAGCAGTTGCAGTAGTGTTAAAATTTGACTTTGAAAGTATTTTCATAGCTTTAATACCTTCTGGTGAGACAGGAATTTTTACATATAAGTTTCCTTTAATCTTACTTTTTAAAAATTTTGCTTCTTCAAGAATGCCTTCATAAGTTGTACTTAATACTTGTACATGTAACATTTTTTCTTCTCCTAATACTAATTGAATATTTTTAATTATTTCTAGAAAATCTTTATTTTCTTTTGAAATAATAGTTGGGTTTGTTGTTACACCCGATATTGGGAACAAAGCAATTCCTGCTCTAATTTCTTCGATATTAGCTGTATCTAGCATATAAATCATGTTATCTCTCCTTCAAATATTTAATCATTTATATCAACACAAAAATCATTTTCTTGAAAATAATTCTTTATTTTTTCTATTTTTTCTTTGGAATTATATTTCATATTTTTCAACAAATAATTTTTGTTTAAAAAGCTATATTTGCCTTTTCCATATTGATGAAATGGAAGAATTTCAATTTTTTTTAAATTTAAATTTTTCATAGTTCTTATTATTAGATTCCTATTTTCATAAGAGTCAGTATAGTTTGGAATTAATGGATATCTAATAATAATATTAGTATTATTTTCTTTCAACTCTTTAAGAGTTTCTAAAATAACTTTTGAGTTTCCATTTAAAACATTCTTACAAGTTGAATCATCTAAAATTTTCAAATCAAAATAAATTTCATTACATAGATTGGCTAAAATTTTAATTTTATTAATAGATACATTTTTTGGAAGCATTCCACAAGTTTCAATAGCAGTATGAATTCCAATTGCTTTTAGTTTTTTTAACAATTCTATTACAAAATCAATTTGTAATAGAGCTTCTCCGCCTGATAAAGTAACTCCGCCATTAGAGTTTTTAAAAAATATATAATCTTTTTTAATTTCTTTAACTACTTCATCTATAGAATAATATTTTCCTATAATTTTATATGCTCCAGTTGGGCACAAATTTTCATTTTCAAAGCATGGATTACAATGTACACATAAATTTTTATTAATAAATATTTCTTTTGTTTTATTTATGGATTCAGGGTTTGAGCACCAAGGACATTTTAAAGTACATCCTTTAAAAAAAACGACGGTTCTAATACCCATTCCATCCTTAAGAGAATATCTTTGAATATTGGATATAAAGCCTTTCATGATAATTCCTTCCTTGGTTTATAATGAGTGTTGGGTTCTGTTTATGATATCATTTTGAATTTCATGACTCAATTCATTAAAGAAAGCACTATATCCAGCAACCCTTACAATAAGACTGCTATATTTTTCTGGATGAGATTGAGCTTCTTTTAATGTATCTGTATCGATAATGTTAAACTGGATATGTTGAATTTTTAAATCCATAAATGATACTAAAAAATCGGCAAGTTTGTTTAAGCCGGTATCGTCTTTCAAAGTATTTGGACCAAATTTTACATTTAATAAACTTCCATTTGTTAATAAAATATTATCCAATTTAGAAACACTTTTTAAAACTGCTGTAGGTCCGAGTTTATCTTTTCCTACCATAGGTGAAAGTCCACCATCAGCCAGTTGTTCTCCTGATTTCCTTCCGTCAGGCGTAGCACCGACAACTTTCCCTAGTGGAACATGAGCTGAAACAGTATAGGATCCTGGAATGAAAATCCCACCTCGAGGATTTCTACACTTCTCCACTTTTTTGCAATAATGTCTTAATAAATCACTTCCAATAAAATCAACTTCATCTACATCATTACCGAATTTTGAAAATTTATTTATAAACTTTAATCTAAAATAATTATTATCTTTATAATTCTCATTCAGTATTTCTATTAAACATGGAAAATCAATTTCGTTATTTTCTAGGAGTTTTTTTAGAACATAAAGAGAATCACTTAGATTAGCAGTTCCAATACCTTGTACTCCAGAAAAATTATATATTGCGCCTCCTTCTGTTAATTCTTTTCCTGTATCTAAGCATCCTTTGATGAATGTTGACAATAGAGGAACAGGAGCATATTTCTTGTGACCATTATCAACAATATTACTTCCATAAGCCATTATTTCTATATACTTATCCATGTTTTCCTTCATTTTTTCTGTTATAAACTCATAACTTATATCTTTATAATCTTTATTTTCTTTAAATGTTATTTCCATTATTTTTAGCATATTAAACATTGCAATATCATGTAAACCATACATTTTTCCAGGAATAGAAAGCTCTACACATCCAACCACAGCATAATTTCTAGCATCTTCTAACTTAACTCCTCTGTTTAGAAAACTAGGAATAACAATCTCATCGTTAAATATTTGTGGAATTCCCGTTCCCAATTTAATAGTTTTTACAATATCCAAAAGAAACTCTCTATCTACTGAATCATTTAGTCTAACTCCAATATTGGGTTGAGGAAGTTGTATGTCTCTATATGCTTCTAAACATAAAGAAGAGAGTTCGTTTACACTGCTAAAACCTTTAGAATTCATTCCACCTAAAATCATAGTATAACCAGTTGGGAATCCTGCAAAAAACTCAGCACTTTTCTCACTTCTAACAAGTACAACATCATTTGTTTTTATATAAAATGCTTCTAAAATTTCTTTTAATTTTTCTTTTGCAACTCCCTTTTCAATATCTTTTTTATAAAAAGGATACATATATTGGTCAAACCTTCCTAAAGATATTGAACTAGCATTTGATTCATACTGAAAAGTTAAAGACATATACCAAAGTAATTGACAGGCTTCATAGAAACTTTTAGGCTTTTTTTCAGATATATTTTTTGAACATTTAGCCATGTTAAGAAGTTCTATTTTTCTTTCAGAATTATACTCTTTGTTAGCTAAATCTAATGCTAAATTTCTATATTTTAAAATATGTTTTTGAGTAGCTAAAAGAGAAATTTTACTTGCTTTATAAAATAAGTTATCCGGGAATTTTATTAAATGATTTTCAACATTATTTAAAACTTCTTTCAGACCTTGGTTTAATATTTCTTCAAAATTAGGGATAATATGCCCTTGTCCTTTATCTGTTTGATTTAGTTTAACTATTTTTAGATTAATAGCTTCCTTAACATTTTCATCAATCTCTGAAGTTATTAAATCTTTTAAAGAGTTATTTTTCCAATAGCTATAAAGCGTCGTTTTAAAAAATTTTTTATCATTTTCATTAAAAATAAATTTATCTTGTAGTCTTTTATCAATTGTGTCTATTTCACTCATAATCCAATATGGATCCATTTCAGGAGAAATTATTCCTGAACGTGGTTTTATAGTTCGATTACCAGCAAGAATTTCATTGGTTCTTATTGAAATATTAACATTTTCAAGAATATGTTTTAAAGCTTTAGCACGACGAATAATAATAGGTTCATTATCAGTTTCCTTAAAACTTTCTGTATATAATTTTGCTCGCTCAATGGATATTTCTCTCTTACTCTTGAAAAGGTCTTCTTTTAGAATCTTTATTTTATTATTCATTACATCACCTCTTTATTAAAAGAATACTTTTTAAAAATTGTTTTGTCAATTTTTTAATTGTTTTCAATCGAATTGAAAGTTTTTTAAAAAGGTAAATTGTAATTTTTATCAATATCAAGTATAATTAAATTAAAATTTTGAAAGGATAAAAAATGTTTGTTAAAGAAAGACGAGAGAAGATAAAGTCATTAGTTCTTAAAAATCAAACCGTTAAGGTAAATGATTTAAGTGAATTTTTTGGAGTGACAAAAGATGTTATAAGAAAAGATCTATCTAGTTTAGAAAAAGAAGGAGTCTTAGAAAGAACCTATGGAGGAGCTATAAAAAAGATACAAAGAGCAAGAGAATACTCGATACAGTCAAGAATCAATAAAGATATTGATATTAAAATAGAGTTGGCAGAAAAGGGATTAAAAGAGATAAATGAAGGAGATGCTATTTTTTTGGATATATCTTCAGTTAATTATCTTTTGGCTAAAAAAATAATTGAAAATAATTTAAAGATTACTGTTATTACGAATATGGTAGATATATTAACTCTTTTTTCTAATGCTAACGTAAACCAAACTAGCCTTATTTCTATCGGAGGAGAGTACAATAAAAAATTAAATGGTTTTGTAGGTTTGGCAACTGTAGATCAAATAAAATCGTTTAGCATTGATAAATGCTTTATAGGGACAATAGGTGTCAACATTTATGCTGGGAAAATATCAACTTATGATATTGATGATGGCTTGACAAAAAATATAATCATAGAAAATAGTAATTGTCGATATTTAATAACTGAAAAAAAAAAATTTTCTCAAATGGGAAAATTTATTTTTAATAATTTGGAAAATATTGATGTGATAATAACTGAAAATAGTATTTCAAATATAGAAAAAGAAAAGATTAAAG
Source organism: uncultured Fusobacteriaceae bacterium (assembly GCA_964517235.1). Taxonomy (GTDB): domain Bacteria; phylum Fusobacteriota; class Fusobacteriia; order Fusobacteriales; family Fusobacteriaceae; genus CAZFBB01. The sequence continues at coordinate 18,102 of CAZFBB010000027.1, read as the reverse complement.
AATATAAAACTAAAATTATTTAGAGAAATGAAGGTGAAAAAGATATGGAATTAGAAAATAATTGTGAATATAAGATAAAAAGATACTATGGAGAATTAAGAAATTCTGAAAAGAAAGTAGCTGATTATGTTCTCCGAAATAAATTCCAAGTATCTAGCAAAACTTTAAAAGAGATATCCGAAGAAATAAAAGTAAGCACTCCTACAATAATTAGATTTGTACAAGCCGTTGGATATGAGAGTTTTAAAGAATTTAAAATATCTTTAGCTAGAGATATAGGAACAGAAAATAAAAATGAAGATAAAGATTACTTTTTAGATTTGCATGTAAAAAAAGATGATAAAATAGAGGATATTCCAATGAAAATAGTAGGACGAACAATAAAAGCTTTGGAGGAAACTTTGAATTTTATAAATATTGAAGAGTATAAAAAATCTATAGATTATATCATCAAAGCTAATATTATTGATATATATGGAGTAGGAAATTCTGGGAGTATCGCTAGTGATTTTATGAATAAATTAACTAGAATCGGTCTTACATGTAGGGCTTATCCAGATAATCATTTACAACAATTATCAGCATGTCATTTGACAAAGAATGATTTAGCTATAGCCATAACCCATTCAGGAGAAACCAAAGATACTATTGACGCATTAAAATTGGCTAAGGAATCTGGCGCAAAAACACTAGTTCTAACGCATTTTAAAGCTTCAAAAATTACAAAGTATGCAGATGTTGCTCTTTTTACAGGAGATATAGAATCAACTTACTATAGTGAAGCTATGATATCTAGAATATCTCAATTATCTATAATAGATATGTTATATATGGGAGTATTTTTAAGCAATTATAATAAATATGCTAAAAAATTAACGAAAGTAAATAATATGACCAAAGGAAAAATTTATTAAAAAAGTACAGCTAAAAAATATGGTTCTTTATCAAGTGGTGTTGTTAAGAATCAAAACAAATAAAAATATCTTTGAGACTTTGTTAGTATTAAGCTACCAAAGTCTTTTTTATATTGGTTAAATTGCAAATAATTAAAATTCTTCTTCTGAGGTTTAATAAACTCTATCATTTTCTGAAATATACCCTTTAAAGTTCCTATTATACTTCTTTTTATAAGATAGTTTAGTGCATTTTTTTAGTAATAGTTTCCAGTTGTTTTTGATTTTATTATAGAAAGGTTTATCTTTGTTGATATAGTTATTCATTAATAGATTACATCCTTTATTATTGGTGTCGTAACTTAATTATATAGGATAAATCTATTTGTCTTGATTTTTAAAAAAATTGGTGAGGTTAATCACCCACACCAAATATTATAGACCATTAAAAAGATGAGGAACTTTCTATAGCTTATAATATTTATCAAGATTTCCTCTACACTATAGATAAAAGGAATTTCAAGTTATTTAGTAGTTTAATAAAAAAGCATCAAAAAGTCGAGAACAAACATATGAAAACTAGCATTAAAACTTTTAAAAAATATTTGGAATATATTGGAATAGTTTAAGTTATAGGTACTCAAATGATTCTTTAGAGGGAATTAACAATAAAATTAAAGTTATTAAAAGAATGGCTTTTGGATATAGAAGCTTTTTAAATCTTAGAAGAAGAATTTTTATTTCTTGCAATTTAATTAACATAAGAGAAACTTTGGGAGCATAATTCTACCAAAGTCTCTTAGGCATATTTATTTGTTTAAAATTTTTACCAACACCACTTGACAAAGAACCTATTTTTAAAGATTAATTTTTTTTACTTTTCTTTTTTCATAAGCATTTATATGTCTAAACCCTATATTTTTTAATAAAAGTAATACCTTTTTATTTTCTAAAGATAAATTTTTTGTTGAATGGGAGTCTGATCCAATTGTAATAATTTGACCACCTAAACTCTTATAGAATTCAAGTATTTCCTGTTTTGGATAAAATTCATTAACACTATCTCTTAATCCAGATAAATTTACTTCAATCCCAATATTTCTCAATATGATTACTTTCAATATTTCAGTTATAATGTATTTATAATCTTTAAAATTATAATTCCCATGTGTTTTATAAGCATACCTTTTAACCAAATCTAAATGTCCTACTACATCTATATCAGCTACCTTTACCATGTTATAAACTTCTTCAAAATATTTTTGATAAATTTTTCTTTTTTCTTTATTTTCCATGAAGTTTCTTATTTTTATCCCATTTACATTATGAATAGATCCTATAATAAAATCTAATTTATAATTATTTAAATTTGATGTCAAAATATCTTTATATCTTTTTAAATGGGGTTCTCCAACTTCTAAACCAAATTTTATTTTTATATTTGATTTATATTTATTTTGTACTTCTTTGATTTCTCCAAAATATTTTTGATAATTTAACACATCATAGCTAACATCTCTAGGATCAACACTATAGTGTTCAGTAAAACATATTTCATCAAATTTTAATTCTATTGATTTTTTGCACATTTCTTCTATAGTTGATTTCCCATCAAATGAATTAGTTGTATGCATATGATAGTCTAATAAATACATAATTTATCCTTTCAATTTTGATGTTAACCCTTTCATATTAAAACATTCAACATATTTATCTAAAGATTCTTTCAATTTATATATAACATAATCTTCGCCGTCTAATCCAACATTTTTTAAATTAAAATATAGATTTTTTATTTCATTTTTAACATTTTCATTATTAAATGTATAATGTCCACTAATATCAACTATTAAATCAATTGACTTTTTATCTTTTAATAGTTCTTCTGTACTTTTATTTACAATATCATTAGTCATCCATTTTTCCCATCTTCTACTTGAAACCGCTCCAACTTGAAGCTCATACTTTAAATTAGATTTTTTTTCAATTAATCCTTCAGAAAGTAATTTTTCTTCCGTTTCCAAAAGTTTCATATATGCTCTTGTTTCAATTGTCCCATATTCTGGTGCTACATTCATAGCAGTGATTCCTAATGATGGATGCATCAATAATATAGATTCATCCAAGTAGTCACCATTATGCTCTTTTAACCCAACACCATATTTTTTTGCAATATTGGACAAATTTTTAGCAGTTGTTGCATCAAATTTACCAATATTCTCTGTTAATCTCGTTAAAGTTCCTGTTTGTCCAACAATAAAACATGGATAAGGAAGTTCTTTCTCTTCTAGTTTTTTTGTTAATTTTTCAATAAAAACTTCATAACTTTCTATTGAAGTAAGACCTCCATTTGTTTCTTCTGTACCAACTTCATAACTTATTTCAGGAAGTCCTCTTTTCTTTCTTTCTGTTTCCACATATTCAATTAGCTCGATAGTTCTATCTAATACAACACCCATATCAATCCTTTTTCCAACTACATATGGATCTTTTGTAGGGTCAATATGAAGCAAATCGAATCCAGCTAATAAGTCTGCCAGATATGATTTTTTACCAAGTTCCATAGCTTCTTTTTCAGGAAGATGACTTTTTCTTTCCTGATCTCTTTGCCAAGGACCACCATGATCTCTGCATAAATAATATAAACCATCAAATTCAACTTCTTTTGCAATATCTTTTATAGTTTTAGCAAAATCTTTTTGATCCCAATTACAAACATATCCTCTCCCAAAGTCTTCTATATCCACTTGATTTCTACTAGCTATAAACTGTAAAGGAAAATCTTTTTCTTTTGCAAGAGACATACTTGCTTTTATCAATGTTTTTGACATTGAACCAATCCCTAACATTGTAGATTGTTCTTTTCCTTCTAACAACAATGATTTTTTAACCGCTTCTGATAATGTAATTTTACTCATGGTAAGTATCCTCCATATTTCTTCGTAATTTTTATATTAATTTTTTAGTATTTCATTCAAAATGTAATATCTAAATCATCATCAATCTCAATATTAACATTAGCTTCTTTTAAAATCTCTGCTGTTACCTCTTTTTTCAATAATATTATTATTGTAGCTGTTACTACTACTCCTACTAACACCGCTATTAAATATCCTAATCTATTTTCAACCACTGGTAATACAATCAATCCTCCCCATGGTGCATGGTTTGTTGCACCAAAAAATAATGCTGTTATTGAAGCTGTCGCTCCTCCTGTCATTATCGCTGGCAATACTTTTAATGGATCTGCTGCTGCAAATGGTATTGCTCCTTCGGTTATGCCTATACACCCCATTATCAATGCTGCTTTCCCAGCCTCTTGCTCTACTATTGTAAATTTCTTTTTTGCTATTAATGTTGCTAATCCTAGCCCTAATGGTGGTGTACACACAGGTACTGCTACTGCTGCCATTAATGTGGGATTCTCCGTCATCATTGCAACCGCAAAGAAAAATGCTGTTTTGTTTAATGGACCACCCATATCGAAAGTAATCATACATCCTAAAATTAATCCCATCACTACTTTTGATGTTCCTTGCATCCCTTGTAGCCAATTACTTAATACATTCATCAATGCTCCCATAGGTTCTCCTACTATTCCTAATACAAGCATTCCTACTACTAATGTTCCTACTAATGGTAAAATGAATATTGGCATTACAGTATTCATTACTTTTGGAACTTTTATTTGTTTTAAATAATGTATTACTATCCCTGCTATTATTCCTGCTACAATTCCTCCAAGGAATCCTCCACCTTTTAAGTTTGCTAAATATGCCCCAATCATTCCTGGTGCTATTCCCGGTCTATCAACCATTGAATAAGCTATAAATCCTCCTAGTATGGGAATAAATAACGTTAATCCTGCAATACCGATATCCGACATCATTTTCAATACACCCGTTTGAGGTACTGCTGCTTTTCCTGATACCATTACCGCTAATGCTAATAAAACTCCACCTGCAACCGTAAACGGAATCATGTAAGATACTCCTGTTAGTAGATGTTGCTTTGTATTTTTTAACAAATCCATCATTTTCCTACCTCCTATTTTGTTCTTTTATTTTGCACGTTCACTTAATGCTTTTTCTATCTTAGCTATTATAGATGATGCTTTTTTTACTGCATCTCCAACTGTTACTCTTACAGTTGGTATTCCTTTAAATCTATCTGTATTTTTTAATGCTATATCAGTTGTTAATATTACTACATCCGCTTCTTTAGCTTCTCTTAAAGAAATTTCATTTTCTATACCTATTTGTCCTTGGGTTTCAACTTTAATTTCATGTCCATTAGCTTGAGCGGCTTTTTTTAATGCTTCTGCCGACATATACGTATGTGCTACTCCTGACGGACATGCTGTTACAGCCAATATTTTCATATTTCTTTCCTCCTTAAAATTCTCTTGATTTTTCTGCATATTTTTTTATTATTTCAAGTTTTTCTTTTTCATTATTTGCCTTATCTAATAATTCTCTAAAATCATCATCAAGAATAGAAGTAGATAACTTTACTAAAATCTCAATATATTCATTACTGACTTTATCCTCAGGAACCCCAATCATAAAGACATTGGAAACCATCTCATCTTCATCCCATTCAATTTCATTACTTAAATTTGCATACACAATAAAGGGTTCCTTTACCTCATTACATTTTCCATGAGGAATTCCATAAGAGTGTCCTACAGCGGTAGGAGCATGTTTTTCTCTATCCAAAAGTGAATTAACATAACCGTTAAAAGCATCGCAGCTAGAAGAATCCTTAAAATCAACACAACTACAATTCAGTTTGTTATTTTTGTGGGCAATGTTAGCCAATGTAATCAAAAAATCTCTTTTAGACTCAGCTTCCAAATTGCAACAAATCAAATTTTCATTAATTAAATTATCAATTTTCAACTCTCTCTCCTCCATTTTTATACTATCTCTGTACAAAAACTACACTTTTAACATATTTTTGTATTGTTATTACTTGATAATAATATACCTCACAAGAAGTACGAAGTCAACATATTTTTGTAAAAAAAATACATATTTAAGTATAGGTTGTAAAATATAATTTTTTTAAAATCACTAAAGCAAGAAGTTTAGTTTAAAAACTAAATTTTTAATAAAATTTTAATATTATTTTTTATGATTAATTAAAAAAATCCCTCCCTAATTCAATAACATACTTACCAAATTAAGAAAGGATTTTATTTATAATAAATTCAAATAAATTAATAGATTCCACTGCAGAATGAAAAAACAAAAAGAAAATTACTATTTTTTTTGAAAAGTATACTAAGAACTTTTTAAAAAGATATCATGTTTGTCAAAAACTCTAGTCATAACAAGTTACCATTAATAGATTTTACTTATCACATGCCAAAACGAACTAAAGAAAGATTCAATAAAGGTTGAGCTCCTAAGTTTTATCAACTTGTTTTTTCAAATATTTCCCAAGAGAAATTCAGTCCTCTTTATTCTATTAGACCTAGAAAGCCTAATTTTCCTGTTAATATTCTTGCTAGTTTAGAGATAATTAAAGCTTTCTTTAACTATACTAATCTTGAAGTTTTAGATGCTTTTCACACTAATATTGAAGTTATATGGGCTATTGGTATTAGAAACTTTGGTGAAAGAGACTTAGTTGAAAGAACTCTTTATGACTTTAGAACTAGAGTTATCAAGTATAATATAGAAACGGGAATAGACTTAATAGAAGATTTGTTCTATGAACTAGTTATTTCTTTTCTAAAAAAGACTAAGATAAAAACTAATATTCAAAAGCTTGAGTGGCTTTTTTTAATGGTTCTGCCAACATATACGTATGTGCTACTCTTGACGGACATGCTGTTACAGCTAATATTTTCATATTTCTCTCCTCCCTAAAATTCTCTTGGTTTTTCTGTATATTTTTTTATTATTTCATGTTTTTCTTTTTCATTATTTGCCTTATCTAATAATTCTCTAAAATCATCATCAAGAATAGAAGTAGATAACTTTACTAAAATCTCAATATATTCATTGCTGGTTTTATCCTCAGGAACCCCAATCATAAAGACATTGGAAACCATCTCATCTTCATTCCATTCAATTTCATTACTTAAATTTACATACACAATAAGGGGTTCCTTTACCTCATTGCATTTTAATTCCATAAGAATATCCTATAGCGGTAGGAGCATGTTTTTCTCTATCTAAAAGTGAATTAACATAACCGTTAAAGGCATCGCACCTTAAAATCAACACAACTACAATTCAGTTTGTTATTTTTGTGGGCAATGTTAGCCAATGTAATCAAAAATCTCTTTTAGACTCAGCTTCCAAATTGTAGCAAATCAAATTTTCATTAATTAAATTATCAATTTCCAACTTTCTCTCCTTCATTTTATACTATCACTATACAAAAACTATACTTTTAATATATTTTTATATATTTTTCAATCATTGATAAGGCTATACTACGTGCAGGGTGCAAGGTCAATATAAAAAAAAGAATAATCTATTACTTTTTTTAATGTTAAGGAAATTATAACGAATAGAAATAGATAAAAATTAACTGTTTTATTAATAGTTTACTAATAAAATTTTAAAAATGAATAAAATATAGAAAAAAGTAAACAAAAAAACTAAATTCCTATGGAATTTAGTTTTTCTTTTACTCATATTCTCTTGTAATCTTTTGCTTTTGTTTCACCAAGTATATGTCTAAATAATATACTCATATCAAAAAGATTATTCTTAATATATTCGTCACTATTATCTTTCATAAAACTTGTTGACACAAGTGTTGCTAAACCATGAGCATATATCCAACATCTTTCAAGAAGCCATTCTTTCCTATCTTCTTCTACTCCCTCAAACCTATAGTCATCTTCAATTTCCTTATATATAGTCTTTTTAAATTCTAAAATTATATCCTTGTATGAATTATTCTTCAAAAAGATAGAACTAAAAAGTTCCTTTTCTTCTCTAGCAAATATAACAATCCCCATACCTACATTTAAAAATACTATATCTGTATATGGTTTTCTAATATACTCTAAAAATTGATTTTTAGCAATTTCTATAAGTTCTTCTTTCAGTTGATCTATTGAAGTAAAGTAGCTGTAAATAGGTGCAGGTGATGACTTTAGCTTTTTTGCAATATTTCTTGCAGTTATAGCATTTAGTCCTCTTTCTTTTAAAATTTCAAATCCTTTACTAACTACATCATCACGAGTAAATACAACTTTTTTTGGCATATCTTCCTCCAACAAAATTAATTTTTTACTGTAATAACTTTAAATCTTTTTATAAGCACAATAAACAAATTCATCATAATCCACTTCTTCTACTTTAACATACCCTTCCAAATTTACATTTGGAAAATACACATCGCCATCATATTCCCCTTTGATATGGGAGATATGTAGTATGCTTACATAAGGTAGAAGTTCTTCATAGATTTTACTTCCCCCTATAACAAAATTTCTTTTGTTATCATCTAAGTTTTCTAATAAATCCTTTGTTCCATAAAAAACTTTTGCACCTTCTACTCTATACCCTTTATTCCTACTTAATATTATATTTTCTCTATTTGGAAGTAACTTACCTATACTTTCATATGTAACCCTTCCCATTATTATCCTGTGTCCACTTGTCAGTCTTTTAAAGTGCTTTAAATCTTCACTTATGTGCCATGGAAGTTCACTTCCATTTCCTATTAATCTATTTCTATCAAAACCAACAACTATTTCTAACATTTCTCCTCCTCATCTTACCTAACAATTATACAACTTATAGAACTTTTATTCAATCATTTATTCCTTCTATATATTCCTTTAAGATAATTTTTCACTTCTTTTTTTAGAATCTAAAAGAATTTTATGGCTATTTATTATTAAAAATTATTTCTATTTATTTATTAATCGTTACTCACTACTAGTCACTTAGAACAAAAAAGGCTATCAAATAATAGCCTTTACTCTTTTCTATGCTTTTCCATTATTTCCCCATAATTTTTTCCTGTTTTTTCACTTTCTTTTATAATATCTGCCAATTTTTCATAACCAAATTCTCCAATAAATTCAGTTGCTTTTAATATACTATTTTCGACATTTCTTCTGCAGACACCTTCATTTGCCTCTATTCCTTTTATTACTTTTTCTCTTAATACCCTTACTCCATCTCTTAGTAACTCTAAACTTTCTAGATATACTTCAGCAATAATAGGAGTCATAGGATTTAATTCAAATTCACCATCTCCACAGGCCATAGTAAGAGTTAAATCATTCCCACAAATTTTATAATATATTTGTTGAATAAATTCAGGTCCAACTGGATTTACTTTTCCAGGCATTATACTAGAACCTGCTTGCAAAGCTTTTAATTTAATTTCATTTAATCCATTTCTAGGTCCACTAGACATTAATCTCAAATCCTTTGCAATTTTATTAAGATTAACTGCCATAGTTTTAAGCAAACTGTGTACTTCTACAAAAACATCTAAATTTTGTGTTGCATCAACAAGATTTTCAGCTCTAGCAAGTCCATAACCAGTTAATCTTTTTAATTCTTCTGTTACATAATATCTATATTTCAAACTGGCTCCCATACCTGTTCCTATTGCTGTTCCACCAATATTAATACGTCTAATCCTCTCTTCTATTTTATAAAGTCTCCATCTATCTCTAGATATACTTTCTGCATAAGCTGAAAATTCTTGACCAAGAGTTATTGGTAGCGCATCTTGTAACTGAGTCCTTCCTATTTTTAGAACATTAGCAAATTCTTTTTCTTTTTCTTGTAAATAATCCTGAAGAGCCATAGTTTCATCTAATAATTCCCTCAATAATTTGATACTTGCTATTTTTATAGCACTTGGATAAACATCATTTGTTGATTGACTCATGTTAACATGGTCAAGGGGGTTAATCAAATCATATCTCCCCTTTTCTTCTCCCATAAGTTCAAGAGCTACATTAGCTATTACTTCATTAAGATTCATATTAGTAGAAGTTCCCGCTCCGCCTTGTATTGCACTTAGTGGAAAAGCATCTATCTTACCATCACAAATTAATTCACAGGCTCTTTTTATATACTCACCTATATTTTCATCTAAGTTTCCCGCTTTTATATTTGCTTCAGCACAAGCAAGTTTAACCAAACTTATACTTTTTATAAGTTCTTCATTAACTCTTTTTCCCTTTATATCAAAATTTTCTTTGGCTCTAAGAGTATGTATACCATAATAACTATTTTTTTCTACTTCTCTTTCACCTAATAAATCTTTTTCTTTACGCTTCATAAAACACCTCAAGAAACTTTATAAGTTTTTCTTTTATTTCTACTTCTATTTCCTCTCCAGTTAATATATATTCAGTATTTTGCCATATTATTTCACTAGGTAAAAAACTAGTTGTTCCACAAGAAAATAAAAATTCATTTCTTTTTCCAACCTTCTTACTAAAAGTAATTTTGTTACTAGAACTACCTAACATATAATCTATTTCTGTTTTTAGTTTGTTAATAATCATTTTTTACTCCTTAGTAATAAAGGTCTCTCTTACCACTTTTTATTTCTCCCAATTTTATAAGTAATGTTTCTTTAGTTTTTTCCTTAAGTTCACTTTTTTTAACTTCTTTTTCTATAAGTTCATATCCTATCTTTTTAGTTTCTTCCGAACCATAATCTTCAAGGTATTCAGCAAGGGTAACTACAGCATTTGGAGTACAGAAATGGTGAATAAACCCAGGTTTACTAAATTCCATAAAGTGTTCACCTGTTCTACCTAGTCTATAACATGCTGTACAAAATGAAGGAGTAAATCCATTTTTCATAAGTTCCTTCATTACATCATCAAGACTTCTACTATCTCCAATTTTAAATTGCTCCCTCTTAAGATCTTGTTCCTTTCTTCTACTTGAATAACCTTGTAATTCTATTTGTGTTCCTGCATCTATTTGACTTACTCCAAGTTCCATACATTCTCTTCTCAACTCTGCATTTTCCCTTGCAGTCAAGATAAGTCCAGTATATGGAACTGCTAATCTAAGTATTGCAATTATTCTTTTTAATTCCATATCTCCAACTATATATTCTGGATCATTTATTGCCCCATTGGCTTCATTAAGTCTAGGAAATGATATTGTATGGGGTCCTACACCATATTCATTTTCAAGATGTTCTACATGTTGCATAAGTCCCATCACTTCAAACTTCCACTTATATATACCAAATAAAGCTCCTATTCCAACATCATCTATTCCAGCTTCCATTGCTCTACTAAGACCAAATAATCTCCATTTAAAATTTGATTTTTCTCCTCTTGGATGTACTCTCTTATAACTTTCTTCATGATAAGTTTCTTGAAATATTTGATAAGTACCAATTCCAGCCTCTTTTATAACTTTATAGCCTTCTATATCTAGAGGAGAGGCATTAATATTAACTCTTCTTATCTCCCCATTCCCCCTCTTTACACCATATGCTTTTTTTACCGTATTAGCTATATATTGAGGGGTATAATCTGGGTGAGTTCCATACACAAGTATAAGTCTTTTATGCCCTTCATCTGTAAGAGCTTCTACTTCTTTTTCCATTTCCTCCAGTGATAATGTTTTTCTTATTGTATCTTTGTTCGTTACTTTAAATCCACAATATGTACAAGAATTAGTACATTTATTTCCAAGGTATAGTGGGGCAAATAATACTACTCTATTTCCATATACTCTTTCTTTAATTGATTTAGCCAGTGAAAAAATCTCTTCTATTCTTTCTTTATCTTCTACATTAAGTAAAAGTGCCACATCTTCAAGACTTAATTTTTTTTGTCTTTTTGCTTTTTCCATTACCTCTACAAAATCAGTATTGCTAACCTCTTTTTTAGATTCAAGTAATTTTTCAATTAATTCACCATTAATAAAACTATCCTTTTTTACTTCATCTTGCCATGTCATCATTTCTTTCCCTCCAAATAAAAAAGTCTTCTTAAAGAAGACTTTAAATATTAAAATATTAAGCTATGGAAGAAATAGATTCAAATGTAGACTTTTCCATAACTTTATTTATATTTATAATCTTCCCTTACAGTTAGCTATTGCCTTCTACTTAGGATTTTTTATATGCAGATTTACAGCTTACTCCCTTTAGATTCCCTATTTTTCCTGAGAGAGCACCTAATTCTTCATTGGTACAATCAAGTATAAGTACTATAACAGATATTTTTCTTTCTCTATATGGTATGCCCATTCTAGATATAATACACGAAGAAAAATCTGTCAATATCTCATTTACCCTATTAACATTTTGCCTATCTTCAATAAATATTGATAGAGTTGCAATTCTATTCATCTACTACACCTCTAGTATCTTTAATTTTATCTTATAAAAAAAGTGTGCTATCTTTACTTTTTTAACATAAAATCTTGTTTCATCAATCTCTTTCCACTTATTATCCTTTATCCTTGAGCTTCCTCCATTATAGGCAGCCATAATCTTTTGTAAGTCCCCATCAAACCTATTATACAGATATCTTAGATAAAGTACTCCAACAAATATATTGTCTCTACTCTTATATAGATTATAGCTATTAAAATTATAACCCTCTTTTTCTAGTATCCATTTGGCTGTACTAGGCAATACTTGCATAAGCCCCACTGCACCTCTATGAGATACTACCTTTTCTCTAAAATCACTTTCTACTTTAATCATTGCAAAAACTAGTGATTTATCCATTCCAATTTCTTTTGAGATTTCTACTACTTCCTCTTTATATTTTACTGGAAAAAAGTCATTTGTTTTTTTCAAGCCTATTAGAATCAGTAAAATAAAGAGTATTAACAAGATTTTTTTCATTTTATTCTCCGTAATCAAAGTCTAATTGTCTATATGCTTCAAATATAACAATTGCTGCAGAGTTAGAAAGATTAAGAGATCTTCCTACTGGCTTCATTGGAATAGTTATATTAGTATCTTTATTTTTATTAAGTATACCTTCTGGTATTCCCCTTGACTCTGGACCAAATACTATAAAATCTCCTTTATTGTATTTAACATCTGTATATCTCTGTTTTGTTTTTGTTGTTGCATAATAAAAACTACTTTCTGGATATGCTGCCCATAAATCTTCTATACTATCCCACACGTGTAAATCTACAAGGGGCCAATAATCTAAACCTGATCTTTTTATTTGTTTTTCATCTAAAGAAAATCCAAGAGGTTTTATAAGGTGTAAGCTAGCCCCGGTCAAAACAGCTGTTCTCCCTATATTTCCTGTATTATATGGAATTTCTGGTTCAAATAATACTATGTTCATATTTCACTTCCTGTCTTTCTTGCTTTTTTCACATATTAATTTTATCTTTTTATAGATAATTCGTCAAGGATTATTAGTTTACAAGATAATTCAATTTTAAAATTAAAGATACTTTATAATTTTATCATTTATTTATGTAATTCTTATGTTTTTATAAAAACTAAGTTATTATAATATTAACCTTTGTAAAATGACCTTGCTCACTTTCTATTTCCATGTCAAATCCATGCTTTTCAACTATATTTTTAGATAGAGATAAACCTAATCCTGTTCCCTGCAACTTACTACTTACCAATGGATTAAAAACTTCTTTTAACATCTCTTTTTCTATACCTAAACCATTATCTACAAAAGATATTACTATCTTATCCCTATCTATCTTTTTCTCTATATTTATGATATGTATATCCTTATTAAAATCTATATTTTCTACAGAATTTTTAAGTATGTGTCTAAATACCTTTTTCATCTTTACTTTATCATAGGGTAAGAATAATTCTTCATCATCAAATATTTTTATGTTAATTCCATTGAGTTTTATCTCTTCTTTAAACTCATCTACAACTTCAATAATACCTCTTCTTATACTCTCTTTCTTAAAGGCATATTTAGCATTTTCCTCCTCCACAAAATCAACTATTTGAGAACTAAGGTCTATTACCCTTTCTGCATCACTTATTATATTGTTCATATAAAAGGATAATTTGTCATCTGAAGAATATTTTTCTTTAGTCATAGTAGCAAAACCTTTTATTCCTACTAGTGGTGTTCTTAACTCATGAACTATTGACTTTGCAAAAGTATTTAAAGTTCTAGATTTATGATACTTGATACTTTCTTCTTCTAGAGCTTTTGTTTGAAGATAGATACCCAAGTTAGCACCAAAAATATTTAGGCTTTCTTTTACATCTTCATCTACTTCTTTTCCTATTACTTCACTTTCAAGTACTATCAGTCCAAATTTATTATTTTCATATTTAATTGGTACTATAGTTACTTGTTCCATATACTTTAAAGTTTTTCTTTCTTCTAATTCAAGGATATAATTATATATACTTCTACCCTCTTTATAAGCTCTTGTTAATATATTCTCTTCATCTATCTCAAGCTTCAGATTTTTAGCCCATATTTCTCTAGCTTTATAATCATCCTCAGTGCTATCTGAATATTTATTAATATTATGATGATAATTTAGACAAACTAATTTTTTCTCTTCTCTATTATAATCAAAATAATAAGCTTCTCTAAAGTTAAGTTTCATCTTATTCCCAACTAAAACTAACAATAGATAATAAATTGCACTATTTTTATCTTTTTCATTATAGATAACTGCTATTAATTTATCTATAATCTTTATCTTTTCAAGTAACATATTAAGTTTAATATTTTTCTTTTCTAATTCACCATATAAATTTGCATTTTTAATAGCTATACTTGACTGATAAAAAAGTGTATCTATAGTTTCTTTAGCCATTGTTTTAAAGAATTTATTTTCTGTACTCTTTATTATTATTACACAATTTTCATTTTTATTATATCTTAGAGGTACAACTATAGCTGATTTAATCCTATCTGAAAAATACTTTTTGCATTTATTTTCATTAATTACTATTATTCTATCCTTTTTAACTATAGGATCTAAATATCTACTTTTAAATAATGTATCTGTTTTTTCCTCTTTTTCAAGTGAACCCTCTTGAAATATTACTTGATATCTATCACCTTTTTTTAAAAGTACTATTGCACTATCAAAATCAAAGAGATATTTTATCTTTTTAAATAAAATTAGGAATATTTTTTTTACATTAAGGGTAGAAGTAAGCTCTGTCTGAAAATCTCTAAGATTCTCTGCTAGAATTCTCTCTTTCTTTTCCCTAATATAATTTTTATTTACCCTTTCTATTGAAGATAGAGTTTTCTTTATTTTAAGTTGCGTATCTACTTTTATCAAAAATTCATCTCTAAATAGAGGTTTATTTATTACTTCATTTACTCCCTTATGAAAAGCTAGCTGTATATCTTCCCCTCTATTTTTATTGTTTACAAGCAGTATTGGTAACAAATCTTTATTTTTCAATTTTCTTATTTCATTTATTATTTCATATTCTTGTGCCCATATACCAAAATAATCAATAATCAACAAGTCATAATTTTCTTCCTTTAAAAGTTTAAATAACTCTTTATTGTCTGATACTAATGTAACTTTGTATTTCACTCTTATTAAATAATTTACTATTAATTTACTATTAAGAGCACTATTACAATAAAGAAGGATATTATATCTCCTTTTACTAAAGACCTCTTGACTACTGATAAATAATTGTTCCTTTAATAAATCTATTTTACTTCGTTCTTTATTTTTCTCTTCTTCACAGCTTTCTAGCGTAAATATAACGTCTGTTCCACGACCTAATTTAGAAGTAAAGGAAATTTTTCCACCATGAAGTTCAATGATTTTTTTAGACAAACTTATACCAAGACCTGTCCCACTTAATTCTTCACCTTTAACAAAAAAAGTATTTATTTCTCTCAATTTTTCTTTATCTATTCCACGACCATTGTCACTAATAACTATATTCAAGTATCCATTTTTTTTCTTTCCTTCTACCACTATTTCTCCCATATCCATACTATCAATTGAATTTTCTATTAAATGAGAAAAAATAACATGTAATTTAGCATTATCTCCATAAACAAAACTATCATTATAGCTTAATTTATTTACTAGTTTTATCCTTTTAGTATTTTTATAGGTATCAAGTAATATAAATGTTTCATCTACCAAAGTTTTAATATTAATATTCTCCAGTACAAGTCCCTCTTTATCATCTATTGAATAATATTCATTTAAACTACTTACAACTTTTAATAAATCTTGAGCATTTTCATTTATTAGTTCAAGATTTTTTCTTTCTATAGGATCAACACTTTTATTTTCTAGACTACTTTCAGTAAGACTTACTATACTATCTACTATGCTTTTAAATTCAAAATTCTTTTTCAATAAAAAATCAGATTTCACCCTCTTTATGAAGTTCAAATTTTCAGATAAACTATTGATTTTTCTTGCAAGATTTCTACTACTTCTACTTCCAGTTAACCTTATCTTTTTACCAAATTTCCCTTTAGACATTTGGTCTATAGCATCCATTACTTCTTTCATAGGACTATATAAAAGATTTATTACATAATATAAAATAACAAAAGCTATCAAATAAAATATAAAAGCTGCCACTATAGTTTCTTTTTTTATAGATGTTAATAACTCTACATTTTCCTTTTTTATTCTAGCAATTAACTGTCTATATTCATCCATCTTAAGATCTACTATTACAAAAAAATTTTTTTCACCTTCACTACCAATAGAAATATAAATTCTAAAATAGTCATATGAACTTTTTGTATAAAAAAAAGTTTTTTTTCCTTCTATTTCAAATAAATTTTCCACATAATCATATCTTTTATCACTACTATTTACAATTTCTATCCCTTTTGCATCAGTAAATCTATCTTTTAATAATTCTTCTTCATCTAAAAAAGCAACTATATTAACTTCCTTCTTTTCTCCATTATATTCAAATATTTTTTTACTTTCTAAATAATAATCATTGCTTTCAACTTCTTCATTATCAAATAAAATTTTCCTTTTATGCATACTTAATTCAAATATCTTTTTCATCCCTTCACTTTGTTCAAAAAGGCTTTTTAACAGATATTCATTATTTTCAATTTCACTTAGGATACTTTGATTTTTCAATTCAATTTCATTTATACTATTCCTTAACTTTTCATCTATTCTCTTTCCAAAATTCATGAGAATTTTTTCTATTTTTTCTTCAATAGATTTGTTGTATTTATCAAATATTGTATCTGATTTATAAGCAAAAAATATGCTGTTTGACAAAAGTACTATTAAAATATAAAAGGAAAAATATTTTATTGCCCTCTTTTCAAAATAATTAACTTTCATCTTTTGTCCTCTTTCTTCTACTTAAATAACTCTCTAAATTCCTTTGCTGTCATCTTATCATTTTTAATATTAATCTTTTCTTTTTTTACACTTCTATTTGATACAATAGACATTACACTTCCAGTAGAATTTATATGTGTAATTGCTATTGCAAGTGCATCTGCTGCATCATCTGGCTTTGGAATCTCTTCAAGACTCAATATACGCTGTACCATTAACTGTACTTGTTTTTTTTCAGCTCTGCCATATCCTGTAATTCCAATCTTTACTTGTAATGGCGTATATTCAAATATAGGAAGACTTTTCAGCGTAGCAGCTAAAATCATCACTCCTCTTGCTTGACTTACACTTATTACAGTTTTATTATTCTTAAAATAAAACAACTCTTCAATAGCAAATGTATCTGGTTTGTACATATCTATTATTTCTATTAATTCATTATATATTATCTCTAATCTTTTATTTAAAGGTAAGTTCTTATCAGTATATATACAACCATAGTTAATTACTTTCATCTTATTATCTCTATATTCAATGAGACCATAACCTACAATAGCTGTTCCTGGATCTATTCCTAAAACTAACATATTACCTCCATTCTAAATACAATTTTACCACACTTCATTCTTTTTTCCAAACGAACTTAGAGACTTTTGGAGAATTTATCCTCTTATTTAAAATAAACAAAAAAAAATTACAGGTTAAAGACAAGCAACTAGTTTTTTGAAAAAACATTACTACTTTTGTCTTAATACAAAATAATACAACATTTTAAGGACATCACTAAATCTACGTCAGATAAGCCTTCCTTATTCAGTAAAAATCAAGTACTCACATGAGAAATAAGATTAAGTCACTAAATTTCAAAACTCGCTCTTAAGGAGCTCAAACAGCTCCCAATTCTTAAGGTTCCTTTTCTTAACTTAATCTAAATTTCTTATATAGGTACATCT
>CAZFBB010000026.1:0-24261 GCA_964517235.1 uncultured Fusobacteriaceae bacterium | reverse complement strand
AATTAGTAAAAGAAATAGCTCAATTTGCAGGTGGTAATGGTGGTGGAAGACCAGATTTTGCCCAAGCAGGTGGAAAAGATGGAAGTAAAGTAGAGGGTGCTCTTACATTAGCTATTGAAAGACTTAAAGAAAAGCTATAGGAGAACAAAATGAAGTATCTAGCATTGGATATTGGAGATACTAGAATAGGGGTAGCAAAATCAGATCCATTAGGAATGATTGCTAGCCCCTTAGAGGTAATCGACAGAAAAAAAGTGAAAGCAATATTTAGAATTAAAGATATTTGTAGAGAAGAAAATTGTAAAATAATAGTAGTGGGAATACCAAAAAGTTTAGATGGAAGTGAAAAAAGACAAGCTGAAAAAACTAGAGAATTTATGAAAAAATTAGAAGCTAAAATCGAAGGATTAACTTTTATCGAAGTAGATGAGAGGTTTACAACTGTATCAGCTCACAATATGTTAACTACTATGACAAATAAAAACCAGAAAGAGCAGAGAAAAGTTGTAGATAAAGTAGCTGCAACAATAATTCTTCAATCATTTTTGGACAGAAAAAGATAGTACAAGGAGGAACAATGAGAAAGAAGCTATTAGTTGAGATAGTTATTGTTTTGGCTATAGGAATATTAGCTGGAGTATTAACTTTTGGAACTAAAATCAACTTGGGGTTAGATTTGAAGGGTGGAGTTTATGTAGTTTTGGAAGCTCAAAATGAACCAGATGCTGATGGGAAAGTTGCTGAAATTAAACCAGATGACATGGCAAGATTAGTAGAGGTTTTAGATAGGCGTATTAATGGATTAGGGGTTTCTGAATCAAGAGTACAATTATCAGGAGTAGATAGAGTAATTGTTGAAATACCTGGTATAACAGATACGGAGCAAGCTGTTAATATGATAGGAAAAACTGCATTGTTAGAGTTTAAGCTTGTAGGTCAAAATGGGGAATTATATGAAACAGGACTTACTGGAAGAGATCTTGAAAGTGCAGATGTAGATTTTGACCAATTGGGAAGACCTCAAATATCATTTTCACTTAATAAAAGAGGACAAGAATTATTTGCAGAGATTACCAAAAATAACATAGGAAAACAACTGGCTATTACTTTAGATGGTGAGGTACAAAGTGCACCTACTATTCAAAGTGCTATTCCGGGAGGAAGAGGTCAAATTACAGGTAGTTATACATTAGAAGAAGCAAAAAGTTTTAAAACACTATTAAATGCTGGTGCTTTACCAGTTAGAGCAGAGATTTTAGAAACTAGATCTGTTGGAGCAACACTTGGAACAGACTCTATACAAAGATCTGCAAAAGCAGCTATTTTGGCCATGGGACTTATTGTTGTATTTATGATTATATTTTATAGAATTCCGGGATTAATTGCGAGTATTGCCCTTGCTAACTTTGGATTAGTAGCATTTGGATTGTTAAATTATTTTGGAGCTGTATTAACTTTACCTGGTATAGCAGGACTTATTTTGTCTCTAGGTATGGCTGTTGATGCAAATGTAATCATATTTGAAAGAATAAAAGAAGAGTTAAGAAATGGAAATTCTATGACTAAATCTGTAAATGCAGGATTTGGAAAAGCTTTTTCAGCAATATTTGATTCAAATGTTACAACTCTTATAATGACAACTATATTATTTACTTTGGGAACTGGACCTGTAAAAGGATTTGCGGTTACTCTTACTATAGGAACTTTAGCTTCTATGTATACAGCAATAGTAGTAACTAGACTTCTACTTAAAGGAACATTAATATTCCTAAATTTAGATAATAAAAAAACATTTGGGATAAAGGGGGAGTAACAGTTGAGATTAGAAATAGTAAATAGAACTAAACAATGGCTTGGAATTTCTGCAATAGTTATAGTTATTTCTCTAGCAGGATTATTATTTAAAGGACTTAATTTAGGTATTGATTTTACTGGAGGAAGTCTTGTTCAAATTAAATTTGAACAAGAAGTAACAAATGCTGAATTAGGTGAATTTTTAGATGGTTTGTCAAGTAAATATAGTCAGTTAGGTTCAGGAAGAATAGTACAAGAAACTGAAGATAATGAATTTTTAATAAGAACACTAGAACTAGGTGAAGAGGAAAAAACAGAAATATTAAAAAAGTTAAAAGAGTTAGCACCATATGAATTATTAAAGTCTGAGAAGGTTGGAGCAGCTATTGGTAAAGAATTAAAAATTAATGGTTTGTATGCTTTACTTATTGGTTCAGCTTTGATAGTTCTATATATAACATTTAGATTTGAATTTAAATTTGCAGTTGCAGCTATAGTAGCTTTGCTACATGATATTATAATAGCAGTTGGGATAATTGCATTATTAGGGTATGAAGTAAATACACCATTTATAGCGGCAGTATTAACCATATTAGGATACTCAATAAATGATACAATAGTAGTATTTGATAGAATAAGAGAAACTCACAGAAGACATAAAGGACTGGGTCTTGTTGAAGTTATCGACGATAGTATCAACTCAGTAATGAAAAGATCTATTAATACATCTATTACTACTTTCTTAGCAGTAGCAGCTATATTATTTTTTGGAGGAGCATCTCTTCAAACGTTTATGACTACATTGTTAATAGGAGTAGTGGCAGGAACATACTCATCAATCTTCGTAGCCAGTCCAGTAGTTTATGTCCTTGAGAAAAAAGAGGGGCTAAAAAACTTAAAATAGATTAGTCTATGAAATAGGGGGTATTTTTATGAGGTACGCAACAGAAACTATTGGAACAAATGCTGGGAAAGTATGGAATGCATTAGAAAAGAATAAGGAACAATCGCTTTCAGCACTTGAAAAAGCAACTAAGTTGAAAAAAGAAGATTTACTTCTTGCCCTTGGTTGGTTATTCAAAGAAGGAAAGGTAAATTGTGAAACTGTAGGTAAAACAATTAAAATTTCCTTAATATAAAAGTGGTCTTTGACCACTTTTTTTTTGACTCTTTTTAAAATGATTTTGGTAAAAAAAAGTACAAATAGAATATCTATTTTTTGTCAAAAGTTTTAAATTGTTTTTTAATTTTGTAGGAATTTATCTACAATTTTGCCAAAAGAACCCTTATAAGCAAAGTTAATTATAAAAAATAGATTTTATTAAGGTAACAAGAAAAAAAGTAGCTTATGAATTGGCACAAACTACTTAAGATATTAGATAAAAATATTATATAAATTTAAAAAGATGTATTTAACTATTGCATTAGATTTGATAAAGTCCTTCTTAAAAAATTAAAAATAGTATCTTAAGCCAATACCATATTCAATATCAAATAAATTTTCTAAATTAGTTAGTGATATAGTTGGAGCTAACTCACCAAATAACTCAAGGTCATTTGCTAATTGGGTAACAAAATAAGATATTCCAATAACTCCTCTTACACTAAGGTATTTTTTACTTTTATCAGATATTTTTATTCCTATACCTGTATAATAAGGAATAGATGGACCAAACTCCATGAAAAATAACCTGTCTACACTAAGGTCAAAAATATTATTACTATCATAAAAATCAAAGGATAAATTAGCTTGATAACCATGTCCATCACCCTTATACATTAGAACATTTACTCCTTTATCTGTACCAATATTAAATCCAATGGCAAATCCTCCAGATTCCAATTCTTTGCTAAAGGCATTGGTATATATGAATAACATAGTTATTATTAACAAGATTCTTTTCATTAATCAATCTCCTTTTTTATCTTTATTTCTTTTAAAAATTTATCTCCCCTATGTTTATCGACTAAAAAAAGAAAAAACATAGATAAAAATAGGAATAAAAATGAAAATAATATAGAAAATCCTTCTGAAACTTTTAAGATATTAGCACCTAAATAATATCCACCTATCATAAAAAAAATAGGCATAATATAAGTTAGAAAACCAAGTTTTAAAAGTTTTTTGTCAGAAATTTCAAATTGAATAATATCAGATTCGTGTAAATCATTTCCTGTATATTTAAACCTTTGTAAACTGCAAGTTTTATCTGAACAAGCAGAACATGAACTACATGCAGCATCTTTGAAGAGTTCAACACTAATAAGTCCCTCCTCCACTTTTCTAACTATTCCTTTGTTAATCATAGATATATCCCTCCTTTTTTAAATTATAACACAAGTTATATGCCTTGTAAATCTAGCATTGAATCTTGAAAAACAATTAATAATATGATAGAATCTACTTAAAAGTCTATACTAAGGAGACCTTAATGAAATCGGAAAATAAAAGGCTTATAGAGGGAAGTATCTATACATTTTTATTTATATTATTAACATATGTACTAATTAGTAAAACATGGTATTATTTTGAATCTTTATATTTCTTTTTAGGAAATTTTTATTACTTGCTTATTTTATATACTTTTGGAATGGGATTAAATAGTTTTTTTGTTAAAAATACTCTTTGGAAGGATTTTATAAAAAGCAGACTTAAAGGTTCTTTTGTATTATTAGCAAGTATTTTAATTTTGGTAACTCTTGTAAAATTAGATAATAAAGATTTAGATTCCTTTACAGATATTATATTATTGGAATTAGATAGTGGAACTTATTTTACTGCTATAAGCAGAAAGATATATGAATATGTTGGATATATTCTAATGTTTATAATAATTATTCCTATTTTTCTTTTGTCTTTTTTAATAGTATTTGGAAAAGTAATAGGATATTTGGTAAGAAGGTATATTAAATTTAAAAATTCCAAACCATTTGAAAGGTATAAAAAAGATAGGTTGGAAAAAAGAAGAGAAAAATTAGAAAAGCTAAAGGAAAAAAAGAGAATTAAAGAAGAAAAAAAACTAGAAAAAAAAATGAGAAAAAGAGAAAAAGAAATTGAAAATATAAACTTTCAATATGAAAATGATAATGAAATAAGTTATATTAAATTAAAAGATGAAAAAGTAGAAGAAGATAGAGAAAAATTGATTTTTGAAGATAATAGAGAAAATAAGATTATTTTTGAGGAAAGACTAGTTGAAAATAGTTTTTTGGAAGAAGAAATGGAAAAAGAAAATAACCTTTTAAATAAGAATATAAATAAAGAAAAGGAAGAGATAGAGAATATTAATTGTAAAGTTGAAGAAAAGGTAAAAGTTTTAAAAGAAATTGAAAATATAGATAAAATATTAGTTCAAGAAGAGATACATTTTGATGGAGAAGTAGAAGAGGAAAGTGAATATATAGCAGAAGTAGAGGAAATAAAAGAAGAGTTTGAAAATGAAAATAATACTGAGATAATAGAAGAAAAGATAAAAGAAGATAGTAAAGAAACTGAAGAAAATTTGGATAAACTAATAGAGGATAATCCTTTATATCAAAAAGTTTTTGCAAGTACTTTATCAAATAAAGAAGAGAAAAAATCAATATTTTCTTTATTTAAAAAAGATGATAAAAGAGAAAAAATAAAAGAATTACGAAAAAAACGTAGGGAAGAAGAGAGATTAAGAGAACTGTGTGAAAAGGAACGTAGGAAAAAGATAAAAGATGATATTAGAAAGCGTAAAGAAATTAATGGAAATTTATTGGTAAAAGAAGAACCAATAATAATAACAGATACAGAAAAAGAAAAGGTAGAAGTTGAAGAAGTAATAAGAAAAGAAGCTGTAAATGTAGATTTGGATAAAGAATTTGAAAAAAAAGTTGATGAAAGGCTTGATAGAAAGAAAGAGATTGTAGTTGATAAGGAAAGATTTGATAGTTTAGTAGAAATATTAAAAATTCCTGAAGAAACTGTTCAAAGAGCTATAGAACTTTATCATGGAGAAGGAATACAAAGTGCAAGGGAATTACATAGTATTCTTAATGTTAGTCTTACAAAAGCTACACAAATAGTAATTAGAATGAATAGTATAAAAGCAAAGGAGTTAAGATGATATTAGCATCTAGAAGCCCAAGAAGAAAAGAAATACTTGAATCATTTGGATTTGATATAAAAATAATAACAGAAGAAGTAGAGGAAATAAGTGATAAAGAAGATATTATATCTATAGTTGAAGATATAGCTTTTAAAAAAGGTAAAGTTATAGCCGATAAATTTTTAGAAGAAACAATTGTATCTGCAGATACAATTGTAGTATTTGGAGATAAAATATTAGGGAAACCAAAAGATGAAGAAGATGCAGTTAAAACACTTAAACTTTTATCTAATCATAAACACAAAGTTATAACATCTTATGCTATATTTAATAGGAAGTTAGGAGTGGAAGAAGTTAGAAGTGTTGAAACATTAGTAAAGTTTAAGAACTTGTCTAATGAAGAGATAGAATGGTATGTTAATAGCAAAGAACCTCTCGATAAGGCTGGAAGTTATGGAATACAGGGATTAGGAAATATTTTTGTAGAAGGTATAGAGGGAGAATTTTTTAATGTAATGGGTTTCCCTTTATCACATTTTTATGATACACTAAAGATATTAGGATTTAATTTAAAAAGAATAAAAGAAATTTAATTATTACTATATTATTTATATTAATTTAGAAGAGGTGAAGAATGAAGTTTAAAGCTGGTAATTTTATCAAGTTGTTTTCAGAAGATTTAGGTATAGATCTAGGAACGGTAAATACACTTGTATGTATAAAAAATAAAGGTATAGTTCTTAATGAGCCTTCAGTAGTGGCTATTAATACAAAATCTAAAAAGATATATGAAGTAGGAGAGAAAGCAAAAAAGATGATAGGAAAGACTCCTGCATCAATAGAAGCTATAAGACCTCTTAAGAATGGAGTTATTGCAGATTATGAAGTAACAGAAAAGATGTTAAGAGAGTTTTATAAGATAGTATTAAAGAGAAAGTTATGGACAAACCCAAGAGTAGTAATATGTGTACCAGCTGGTGTAACTCAGGTTGAAAGAAGAGCAGTAGTAGACGTAACTAGAGAGGCAGGAGCTCGAGAAGCTTATCTAATAGAAGAGCCTATGGCAGCAGCAATAGGGGCAGGTCTTGAAATATTTGAACCAGAAGGGTCTATGATAGTAGATATTGGTGGAGGAACTACTGAAATAGCGGTTATTTCACTTGGAGGTATAGTAAAGACATCATCAGTAAGAATAGCTGGAGATAAGTTAGATGAGGCTATAGTTCAATATGTTAGACAAAAACATAATTTACTCATTGGAGAAAAAACAGCAGAAGATGTTAAAATAAATGTAGCAACAGCTACAAGTGTAGAAGATGAATTGGAATTTGAAGTAAGAGGGAGAAATGTACTTAATGGGCTTCCTAGAAATATAGTGATAAAATCAAGTGAAATCAGAGAAGCAACAGAAGAGTTGATTGCACAAGTAATTGAAGAGATTAAACTTACTTTAGAAAAAACTCCACCTGAATTAGCAGCAGATATATATCAAAAAGGTATAGTACTTGCTGGAGGAGGAGCTAATATTAGAAACTTAGATAAAAAAATATCTGAGAGTTTACAAATACCAGTGGTGGTAGCTGATAATCCATTAAGTTGTGTAGTTAGAGGAATAGAGATTTTGTTAAAGGATTTTGATAAATACAGAGAAGTAATTATATCACCATCAGACTATTAAAAATTCGCCCTTGTATAAACGAGGGTTTTCTTATGTTAGGGGTTATTATGAAAAAGATTATTTTATATCTATTACTTGTGATAAATATGTATGCGCTTGATATTTTAAGTACCAATGGGAATATATCTTTTTTGTTTGACACAAATAGAGCACTTATGAAAAATATACAATTATCACAAAATCTTAATAAATATGATATAGACTATTTAGGAGTGGCTATAGTATACGAAGATAAAATCTACAAATTAGATCAGTATCCTATAGAAGTAGAGGTATCTAAAGATAATAATCATATTATCCAGAGGGGAGTAGTAGAAGGAAAGTTTTCATATAAGATAACTATGTATACATCTATAATCTATAAAAATAGATTAGTCTTAGATATAGATATAGATACAAAAGAAGAAATTAACATAGCCTATTATGTAAAAGTGAAAAATAATTATAGAAACTTTGATATGATAGATGATATATACCAATATGATTTTTTCTACTTTAAAAATGAAAAAAAAGATATAAAGGCTTATTTGACCAATGATTATTTGATGGAAGATACAAGATTACTACCTTTTACAAAAGAGTCTATAGTCAAAGAGGATTTAGCTATATTTTTCTTGGAGAAAGAGAGTAGAAGTAGAAGTGTTTTTACTATCGTAAGTGATAATTTGAATCCAAGAGATAATATTGTAAATATAAAGGCTGAAAAGGAAATTTGGCAAGGAGATGATCTGAAAAAGGAAGAAAAATATATAAATATATTAAAATCTTATATAAGGCGTGATGGAAGTTTATATAATTTTTTTGTTAATGATGGTTTAGTTTATGTAGATGATATGCTAAGTAGTGTTGAAGCTTTTTTATTATATGGTTACATAGAAGAAGCTAAAAGAAGTATAAGATATCTTATAAATTCTGGTATGAACTTTAAAAAAAATTATTTGATAAGCAATTATGCTTATGATTTGGATAGAAATGAAGTAATTAAAAGAGATAATTATGGACCTATGTTAAATTTAATTAGTTCAGCCAAATTTTTAGAGTTACTTTTACTTTATTATGAAAAAACTAATGATATTGATTATATAAAGCAAATTTATAAAGAAGTAGATGAAAAAGTAGCAAAATACCTATTATCTTTTATATCTCAAAAGGGTGTTGGGGATAATAGTGGAAATTATCGTATAGGGAAATTAGGGATGAAGCCGTTTATAGAAAGTCAGAAAGCAATTTATGACGGTTTTTTAGCTTATGCAAAATTACTAAAAGTCCTTGATTTAGATAATAATATTTATATTGAAAAAGCAGAACTTATAAAAAGAAGCATTATATTATATTATATAGATTTAGACAAAATTTTGGATAGACCTTTTTCTGAAGAAGCCAGTATTAATAATATCTATTATGTTACAAAAGAGTTTTTCTTTGATATAAATGAGTATTATACATTTATTCAAAGTCATTTGGAAAGTGTAGATAGATATAAGGATAAAACTTTGTTAGAACAAGTTGAATTTATTAATTTTTTATTTGATAATAAATATTATTTAATGGGAATAGATAGAAGAGAAAGTTTAGTGGGGAAAATGGAAAAATCAGATTTACACTCCTTATACCAATTACAAAAGAATATAGAGTTTAGTGCAAAATATTTGATTATGCTAAAAAAAGGGAGAGAAGATGGAGATAGTTTATGAAATTGAAGCTATACTATTTTTGTATGGTGATGAACTTGAAATAGAAAGGTTGGAGAAGTTTTTTGAGATAGGGAAAAAAGAACTTATAGAAGCTTTGGGGAAATTAAAGGCACTTAAGGAAAAAAGTGGAGTTAATCTTAAAATTAAAGAGGGAAAAGTAAGTTTGGTTACTAATCCAGAGTATGGTGAGACTTTGTTTAATTTCTTTAATCCTAAACCAAAACCTAAAAAATTAAGCAAAGCGGCTTTGGAAACCCTCACAATTATTGCCTATAGACAGCCTGTTCCAAAGAGTGAAATGGAAAAGATAAGGGGAGTAAAAGTAGATGGAGTTATACAAAGTTTGGAGGAAAGGGATCTTATTTATGTAAGTGGAATAAAGGAAGGTTCGGGGAAAGCAAAACTTTATTCTGTTACTAAAAATTTTCTAAAATATCTAAGAATAAACTCTTTAGAGGAACTTCCAAATTATAATGAAATAAGAAATGGAGATAAAAATGAGGATAAACAAGTATCTAGCTAGTTTGGGAATAGGGTCGAGGAGAGAGATAGACAGACTTATTAGTGAAGGCAAGATTAAAATAAATGGTAAAATAGCTGCTCAAGGAGAGCAAGTTTCTAGTGAAGATACTATATTGGTTAGAGGAAAGAAAGTAGAAGGGGTAGAGGAAAAAAAAGTGTACATACTCCTTAATAAACCAAAAAAATACCTTAGTGCAGCTAAGGATAATAGGAAAAAGACAATTGTTGATTTGGTAAAAGTCCCTGAAAGAATCTATCCTATAGGAAGATTAGATTATGAAACTGAAGGGCTGATTTTACTTACTAATGATGGGGACTTGTTTAATAAAGTAATACATCCCAGATCAGAAGTGTATAAAACTTATATAGCAAATATAAGAGGAAGGATTAGTAGGGATAAATTAAAAGCTTTGGAACTTGGTGTTGATTTAGATGATGGAAGAACACTACCAGCAAGAGTTAAAGCTATTAAGATAGAGGAAAAAAATTCCATAGTAGAAATTAGTATTAGAGAAGGAAGAAATAGGCAAATAAGACGTATGTTTGATGAAGTAGGACATAGAGTTATTGATTTGAAAAGAACAAGTGTTGGAGAGATAGAACTTGGCAATATGGAACTTGGAAAATGGCGTCAATTAACAGAGAAAGAACTAAAATACTTGAGGAGTTTGTAATATATGAAAGATTTGATTTTTTTAATAGACTTTGATAGGACAATCACTATAAATGATAGTACAGATGAACTTATGAAATTACATAATGAAAAACTTATGTTAGAATATCAAGATAAATTTCGAAGGAAAGAAATAAGAGTTCGCGACTACATAAAAGATTTGTTAGAAAGCCTTAAATTAACTAAAAAAGTATATGGTGAAGATGTAAGTAAAAGTGTTATAGTTGATAAATATTTTAAGGATTTTTTAAAATTAAATTATGAAATTAAGGTAGTAAGTGCTGGAACATATGAAAATATCCTACCTGTTTTCAAGAAAAATAATATTAACATAGAAGAAAAAGATATTTATTCAAATAAAATAGATTTTAATGGGGATAAAATAACAGTATCATTTCCCTATGATAATAATGATTCCTTTGAAGGAATTTGTAAAAAATCTATATTACTTAAATATAAAAAACTATATAAAATTGTGGTGTTTATTGGAGATGGATATTCAGATATACCTGCTAGTAAAGAAGCTGATATTTTGTTTGCCAAAGAAGGTAGAAGCCTTGAAAAATATTGTATAAAAAATAATATGAATTATATTCCGTATAGGGATTTTTCAGATATAATAAAAGTAGTTAAAGAAAATTTTAGATAGGCAAAGCGATTAAGGAAGGTGTATTTTATTCTTATTAATCGCTTTCTTCTTTTGTAAAAAAGGTAGAGCAGGTATAGTATTGGAGGATTTTATGTATAGGTTAAATGGGAAAGAATATAATGAAGACCCCTTTTCAGATTTTCAAAATTATGGAAAGGGTTTATTTGAAACTTTATATGGAATAGACAATAAAATAATTTTTTATAAAGAACACTTAGATAGGTTAAAATTTAGTATGAAATTTATTAAGTTAGAATGTGAGTTTAATATAGAAAAAGAGATAGAGGATATACTAAGGCAAAATATTTATAAGGAATTTATGCTTAAGATTCTTGTAGCAGAAGAAACTTTTTATTTAAAGCTCCTTCCCTTTCAAGGTAGGTACTTTGAAGGGGGAATAAAGGCAAAAGTAATAAAAAATTTTTATCAAAATGAAATAGGGATGGTAAAAAGTACTAATTATCTATTAAATATATTAGCAAGGGAAGAATTATTGGAAGAGGGATGTTTTGAAGGAGTATTTACCAATAGACTAGGTCAAATAACAGAAGGAACTATTTCAAATCTCTTTTTTACAAAGGATAAAGTTGTGTATACTCCAAAATTGAACTTAAATATACTTCCAGGTATAACTAGAAAGAAGATAATAGGAATAATTAGAGAAAAATTAGAACTTGAGGTACAAGAGGGCTATTTTACTCTTGATAATTTAAAAGGAGCAGATAGTATATTTTTTACAAATTCCCTTATGAAAAAAGGTCTAGTGTGGGTAGAAGACTTTGAAGGTAAAAAATATAAAAAAGACGAAATTATTCACAAGATTGAAAATAGTTATTTAAAATTATTAAGCTCTATGTTATAATAAAATAGGTGGTGTAAATTGGACAATAGAAGATTTAGAAAAAGGATAAGTACCTACGGAACATTGACATTAATGGCTTTTGTACTGCTTTTAATACATCTGTTTCGTATTCAAGTATATAAACATGAGTATTTTAAAGATAAATCAGATAGACAAATTAGAAGTTTTTATAAAGAAAGTGGAAAAAGAGGTCGTATAATAGCTTCTACTGGTGAAGAACTGGCCTATGATACATATGAATCTGATCTTATTATCGATCCTAAGAGGTTTGCTGAATATAAATATGGAGTGGAGCTTTTAGAATATTTAAAAGAATATAAAAAGTTCAGTGTAGAAGGAGAACTTGATAAATTATATAGTATTAAAGACAAAAGATACTATAAATTAATAACAGACTTAACTTCTAACCAAAGAAGTGAAATAGAAAAAAAATTAAAGGAATTAAAAGTAATAAAAAATGAAGTATTTTTCGAAAAGAGAAATAAAAGAATCTACAATAGTGAAGAGATGTTCAGGCATATTGTAGGTTTTATGGGTTACTCTCCAGAAGAAAAGAGTAAAATTGTAGGTAGATTTGGCATAGAAAAATATTACGAAGAATATTTAAATCCAGAAATTGTAAAAGTTGAAAGATTTTTGAGTGGTAATAGAAAGAGAGAGATTCCTACTGTTGATATAGTAGAGGTAAATCCTAAGGATAAAAATGGAGATAGTATCGTACTTACTATAGATTATGTAATTCAGTATATTATGCAAAATGAATTTTCGAAATTTATAGATGAATATAATCCCAATTGGGTAGCAGGTATAATGATGAATCCTAAAACGGGAGAAATTTATGGTATGACATCTTTACCTGTTCATAGTATAGCTCATAGTAGGAATAATGCTGTACAAAATAGATATGAACCTGGTTCTGTTTTTAAACCGCTTATTGTTGCAGCTGCTTTAGAAGAAGGATTTATTAATGAAGATGACATATTTTCAAATCCAACAGGAAGTATTAAAAAATTTGGAGCAACTATGAGAGATGCTAGTAGAAGTGCTAGGGGAGAGCTTACTCCAGAAGATATATTAATACAATCAAGTAATGTAGGTATGGTTATGGTAGCAGAAGAGATACCTACAGATATTTATGAATATTATCTTAAAAAGTTTGGTTTATATGATAAAACAGAAATAGAATTTTTAGATGAACCTTTTATAAAACAAGAAAAATATGAAGATTGGGATGGTTTAAAAAAATACTCTATGAGTTTTGGGCAAGGGATAGCAATTACTCCATTACAGATGGCAACAAGTTTTTCAGCTGTTATTAATGGTGGAAACCTAGTTAAACCAACACTTGTAAAGGAAATAATAAAAGAAGATGGTGAAAAGGTTTATGTAAATAAACCCTTTGTGGAGGATAAAGTTATATCCGAGAAAACTAGCCAAGTATTAAAAGGTATGCTAAGAAGTGTAGTAGAAAAAGGAACAGGTAAAAATGCGAGAATAGAAGGATATGATATAGGTGGGAAAACAGGAACATCACAAAAAAGTGGTGTTGGTGGATATGCAAAGGATAAATTTATTATTTCATTTGCAGGTTTTTATCCAGTAGAAGATCCAGAATATCTATTGCTAGTTGTTGCAGATGAACCAAAATCTGATTCGATAACATATGGTGGAGCATTAATGGCACCATTGTTTAAAGAGATAATGACAAGAGTTTTTACCTATAAAAAAATCCTTCCGAAGGAGATAGATGTAGTTGATGGAACCAAACCTCTGGTGGTTGAGGAAGAAGATCTTGAATTTGTACTGGATATTATGCCAGAGCTTACTAATTTAAGTTCTAGACAAGTAATTCAAGTTTTTGAAGAAACGAGTATAGAAGTTGAACTAATAGGTAGAGGGTTGGTATACAAACAGGTACCACAAATAGGTAAAAATATGAAAGATGTAAAAAAAGTAAAAGTATACTTGAAGGAGTGAAAGTGAAGAAAAAGTACACAGGGAGTTTGTTAGAGTTTTACAAGATGAACAAGAAAGAGTTGTCGGAAGAGTTTATTTTGCTTGATTCACCAAATAAAAGTAAGTTAAGTGAATACTCATATCTAATGGGAAATTTTTCAATTAAAGTAAGATTAAAAAATGGAAAGATATTAGTTGATAATAAAGAGGTAAAAGGAAAAGCATTTGATATACTTAGAAAAATATTAAAAGACAATAAATCAAATAAATACGAAGAAAAACCTTGGTTTACAGGTGGACTGGCTGGTATAGTTTCTTATGATTATAATAGGTATATAGAAAAACTACCTGAAATGTCAAAGGATGATTTAAATTTACCTGATTTGGCTTTTGTATTACCACAAAGTATAATAGTAAAAGACGAAGTAAAAGAAGAAGTATATATCTATGATTATAGAGATACAATATCAATTTGGAACTTTGAGATAGTAGAAGATTTAATAGAGGTAGAAGATAAAGAGATAAATTGGGAAGATTTAGATAGATTTTCTAAAAATATATCTAAAGAAAGATTTGAAGAGATAGTAGATATAGCAAAAGCTTATATTAAAGAAGGGGATATATTTCAAGTTAACTTAAGTCAAAGGTTTGGAGCTCCTATTAATAATGGAGAAAGTATATTGCTATATGAAATACTTCGTAAGGTAAATCCCTCTCCCTTTGCATCATTAATGTATTTTGATGATTGTAAATTAATAAGCCAATCACCAGAAAGATTAGTTAGGTTAAAAGATGGTTTAGCAGATACTAGGCCTATTGCAGGGACTAGAAGACTTAGAAAGGGTGATGAAGTAGAAAATCTTCGTTTAGAAGAGGAATTAAAAAATGATTCAAAGGAGTGTGCAGAGCATGTAATGCTTGTAGACCTTGAAAGAAATGATATTGGAAAAGTAAGTGAGTTTGGTTCAGTAGAAGTAGATGAATTTATGATTATAGAAAGATATTCTCATGTAATGCACTTGGTATCTAATGTAAAAGGCAGATTAAAAGAGGGAAAAGATGCTTTTGACCTTTTAGAAGCTATGTTTCCAGGTGGGACTATTGCAGGTGCTCCAAAAATAAGAACTATGGAAATAATTGAAGAATTAGAAAATACTAGAAGAGGATTTTATACAGGTTCTATTGGTTATATTGACTTTAATGGAAATATGGATTTTAATATAATTATAAGATCCTTTGTAGAAAAGGATAATATGGTTTATTTTCAAGTTGGAGCAGGAATAGTATATGATTCTGTGGCAGAAAGAGAATATAAAGAGACAATTAATAAAGCTCGTGCAATGGTGCTTGCTTATGAAAATTTGAAAAAATATAGAAATTAGGTGTGTTATGAGATACTTTATCTTACAAATTGATAAAATAGAAGGTTTTTATACTTACAGAGATAATAATGATGAATATAATATAGGAGAACAAGTTTTAGTACAATTTGGAAGAAAAAAAGTAAGTGGTTTAATACTTGGTAAAGATAAGAGGGAAGAGTTTGATTTTAAAGTAAATAATATTTTGGAGAAGCTAGAAGGAGAAGTAACTATTCCTTTGAATCTCATAAAACTTTTTTTATGGATGAAAGAATATTATGTAGTAAGCATGAGGGGCATATTAATAACAGCATATCCTCAAAATTTGAAGGTAAGATATTCTAAACGTTGTAAGTTGTTAAATGAGTATATTCCGATAGACATGGTAGAAGAAGAGTTAAAATGTTATCTGTACAAAAAAGAAAAAGTTACCTATGCTACTCTTTGCAAAAACTTTGGTAAAGAAGTAGTAGATAGACTTATTAAAGAAAAAAAAGTTGAATTGATAAAAGAAATAGTTAAAAAGGTAAGTGAAAATAGGGTAGAAGAACAAGATGAATACAATAAAAAACCTGAAAGGGTTCTTAATAAAGAACAAGAAGAGGCAAAAAATAGAATTATTAATGGAGATAAGACCTTTTATCTTTTAAAGGGAATTACAGGTTCTGGTAAAACAGAAGTCTATATAAAACTTATAAAAGAAGCACTTAAAAAAGGTGAAGGATCAATCTTTTTAGTTCCTGAAATATCACTTACTCCACAAATGATAGAAAGGGTAAGGGAAGATTTTGGTGATAATATAGCATTACTTCATAGTAAACTTACTAGTAAAGAGAGAGCTGATGAATGGCTATCTGTATATACTGGAGACAAACAAATTGTTTTAGGTGTAAGAAGTGCTGTATTTGCCCCTGTTAAAAATCTTAAATATATAATTATAGATGAAGAACATGAAAGTAGCTATAAACAAGATAGTAATCCTCGGTATGATGCAAGATATATAGCTTTTAGAAGGGCAAAACTAGAGAATCTTAAAATAGTACTAGGTTCGGCAACTCCAAGTATAGAAAGTTATTTTTATGCTAAGGAAGGTTTGTTTGAATTGTTAACCCTTAACAGTAGGTACAGTAAAGCTACTTTACCAGAGCTAAAAGTGGTAGACATGAAAGAGGAAAGTATCAAGGAGAATTTGAGTAAAGAGTTGTTAGAAGAGATAGCCAAAAGGCTTAGAAGAGAAGAACAAATCCTTTTACTTCTAAACCGTAAGGGATATTCCACATTTATACAGTGCAAAGATTGTGGTCATACTGAAGAATGTCCTCATTGTTCTGTATCTATGAATTTTTATAAATCAGAAGGTAAATATAGATGTAACTATTGTGGTTATAATAAAAGATTTAGTAAATATTGTAGTAGTTGTAACTCTGACAAGCTTAACTTTGCTGGTCAAGGAACAGAAAAACTAGAAGACCAGATTTTAGAATACTTTCCAAAAGCTAGAGTATTAAGGGTAGACGCAGAAACAGTAAAAGAAAGAGATGCTTATGAAAGAATATATAAAGATTTTTTAGCAGGAAAGTATGATATAATACTTGGTACTCAAATGATTTCAAAAGGTTTGCACTTTCCAAATATAACTTTAGTGGGAATAGTGACAGCAGATACTATCTTACATTTTCCTGATTTTAGAGCAGGAGAAAAAACATTTCAGTTAGTTTATCAAGCAGCTGGAAGAGCAGGGCGTGGAGAAAAAAAGGGTGAAGTATTTATACAAACTTATAATAATGAACATTATGTTATAGACAAAATCCTCAGTAATGATTATGAAGGACTTTATAATACAGAAATAGAAAATAGAAGGATACTTAAGTACCCTCCTTTTGGTAAGATAATTAATATAGTCTTATCTAGTTTGAATGAGGAATTTTTAAGGGTAGAAGTGGAAAAGTTTAGAAAACTTATAGATAATGATAGCGTTGAGATATTTGGACCTATGCCTTGTGCTATAAATAGGATAAAAAATAGGTATAGGTATCAGATATTTGTTAAAGGGAATAGGAAAAACCTGCATGATTTTAAAAAAGGTCTTTATAAAAAGATACAAGATAGTAAATCGGATAAGCTTAGGATTACGATAGATGTAGACCCTATTAACCTAATGTAGTAAGGAGATATTATGGTTCATAAAATAAGAATATATGGTAGTGAAATTTTGAGAGAAAAAGCAAAGAGGGTAGAAGAAGTAAATGATGAAATAAAAAATTTGTTGGATGATATGGTAGAAACTATGTTAGAGGCTCCAGGTATAGGTCTTGCAGCACCACAAATAGGTATTAATAAAATGATATTTGTTTTTGGTATAGAAGAAAATAATATTAGGAAAGTAATAAATCCAGAAATTGTTGAATTTGGTAATGAAATAGTAGAGATGGAAGAGGGGTGTCTTAGTATTCCAGGTGTGTACAAAAATGTAAAGAGACCTAAGAGAATAAAAGTTAAATATCTAAATGAAGATGGAGAAGAGGTAGTAGAAGAGTTAGATAATATTTTAGCTAGAATCTTTCAACATGAATATGATCATTTGTTTGGTGAATTATTTGTTGATAAGATTGGTCCAGTTGGGAAAAAATTAATAGCAAAAAAACTACAGAAATTAAAGAAATTGTCTAGTAGAATGTAGGTGATAATATGGTTGAGAGAATTAGAATTTATGGAGAAAAAGTATTAAGAGAAAAGGCAAAAAAAGTAGAAAAGCTTGATGAATACATATTGGAAACTTTGGATAATATGGTAGAAACTATGAAAGATGCAGGGGGAGTAGGGCTGGCAGGGCCACAAATAGGTGTAGGACTTACTATATTTGTACTTGGAGTAGAAGGAGTTATTCGTAAAGTTATAAATCCAGAGATACTGTATTTGTCTAAAGAATTAGTTGAAAGAGAAGAAGGTTGTCTTAGTATACCAGGTGTGTATAAAAAATTAGAAAGACCAAATGTAGTTAGGGTAAAATATCTTAATGAAAAGGGTAAAGTAGTAGAAGAAGAAGTTGACGGACTTTTATCTCGTGCTTTTCAACATGAATATGATCATTTAGTAGGAGAGTTGTTTGTAGACAAACTTGAACCTGTTGGAAAGAAACTTATTAATAATAAGTTAAAAAAATTAAAAAAATTAAGCAATAAGGAGTCAAAATAATGAGAATTTTATTTATGGGTACACCAGATTTTGCTATACCAACTTTAGATATAGTTAATAAAAATCATGATATAGTTGGAGTTTTTACAAAAATAGACAAACCAAATACAAGGGGAAAAAGGGTAAATTATGTACCTGTGAAAAAATATGCGTTGGAAAATGATCTGGAAATACATCAACCTAACTCTGTAAAGGCTGAAGAAACTATAAAAATTATAAAAGATTTAAATCCTGAATTGATAGTTGTAGTAGCTTATGGTAAAATATTACCAAAGGAGCTTATTGATATACCAAAGTATGGAGTGATAAATGTTCATTCATCTATCCTTCCAAAATACAGAGGGGCAGCACCTATACATAATGCTATTATAAATGGTGATGTTGAAACAGGAGTTACAATTATGTATATTGCAGAAGAATTAGATGCAGGAGATATAATAAAAATATCAAAAACTCCAATTTTTGAAGAAGATACACTTGAAACTCTTCATGATAGATTAGCAACACTTGGGGCAGAAGCTTTATTAGAAGTGATAGATGAAATGGAAAGAGGAGTTTCAACGAGAACACCTCAAGACCATAAAAAAGCCACTTTTGTAAAACCAATTAAAAAAGAAGAAACGTATGTTAATTGGGAAAAGAGTATGATAGAAGTATATAACTTTATAAGAGGAATGAATCCATTTCCTTGTGCAATGACAAGTTTGAATGAAAAACTTTTTAAAATATACATGGTTCAAAAACAAGAAAAAAGCTATGAAGGAGGATGCGGTGAAATAGTTGATTTTGTAAAAGGACTGGGACCAGTAGTAAAAGTGAAAGACGGAAGTGTCATACTTACTAAAGTAAAACCACAAAATAAAAAGTTAATGGATGGGAAAGATATAATAAATGGTAATTATTTTCAGTTAGGAGATACATTACAATAATAGGAGGAAGAAATGAAAGAACAAAAAATATCACCAAAGGTAATAGAAAGGTTAACTAAGTATTTAAGGTGCTTAGAGAACTTACCTCAAGAAGACTATATCTCTTCAGAAGATCTTGCTGAGAAGATGGGGTTCACAGCAGCTCAAGTTAGAAAAGACCTGTCAAATTTTGGAGAATTTGGAGTTAGAGGAAAGGGATACCAAGTAAGGACTTTACACTCAGATATAGAAAAAATATTAGGTGTACATAAAACTAATAATGTTATTATAATAGGACTTGGAAGATTAGGATCTGCTTTGTTTGCTGAACCTGAATTTACAAAAGAAAGTTTTAATATAGTAGGATTATTTGATAATTCAAAGGATAAAATTGGTAGTGAAATTAATGGGATAAAAATAAGGGATACGAAAGATCTTCAATATTTTATTGAAAGTAAAGAAGGTATAGAGACAGCTATTTTAACTGTACCAAAAGGAGCAGCACAAGATATAACAGATACTTTAGTTAAGTATGGAATAAGAGCTATACTAAATTTTGCTCCTATTCAATTAAATGTACCTGAAAAGGTAGTAGTTGAAAATATAGACTTATATGCAAAATTACAAGAACTAAATTATTGGAAGGAAAGGGTAATCGAAAAATATAAGTAAGAGGATGTGGGGAGATGGAAATAATTAATGGTAAACAAACTTCTAATACCATTAAAGAAGAGATAAAAAATGAAGTAATAAAATTGAAGGAAGAGTATGGAAGAGTTCCTGGTTTAGCTGTTGTAATAGTAGGTGACGATGAAGCTTCTAAGGTTTATGTGGGATCAAAAGTAAGAACTTGTGAAGCACTTGGAATATACTCAGAAAAATATATTTTGCCAAAAGAAACTACACAGGAAGAGTTGTTGACTTTGGTGGAAAAGTTGAATAACGATAATAAAATTAATGGCATATTAGTTCAATTACCTTTGCCGAAAGGACTTGATTCTAAAATAGTTATTGATTCTATATTACCTGAAAAGGATGTAGATGGTTTTCATCCAATTAATGTAGGTAAAGTACTTATAGGAGATGAAGATACGTTTAAATCCTGTACACCATATGGGATAGTTGAATTACTAAAAAGATATAATATAACTATATTAGGTAAAGATGTTGTAATTGTAGGTAGAAGCAATATAGTAGGGAAACCTTTAGCAGCTTTACTTATAAATGAAAGTGCAACAGTAACTGTCTGTCATAGTAAAACAAAAGATTTAGCATCTAAAATTAAAGGAGCAGATATAGTAATTGCAGCTGTAGGAATAGCTAATTTTATCAGAAAAGATATGTTAAAAGAAGGAGCAGTTGTAATAGACGTGGGCATGAATAGACTTGAAGATGGAAAGTTATGCGGTGATGTAAAGTATGAAGAAGTAAAGGAAAAAACTTCTTATATAACGCCTGTACCAGGTGGAGTTGGACCTATGACTATAGCAATGCTTATGAAAAATACACTACTATCATTTAAAAAGACTTTATAATCCTCCCTTTGGAGGATTTTTCTTTAAGTAAATATTACTTTACAAAAAATAGAAAAATAGAATATTTATTTCAATATGTAAAGATACAATTATTATCTTTAATTTTGAAGTAAATAATAAAATTAAAAACTATATTTAAAAAAAAGAATAAAATGTAAGCAAATATTAAAAAATTACACTTGATATTACACAAGATATCGTGATAGAATAAATTTAATAAAATAAAGGAGTCAAAATGAAAAAATTTATCATGGGAGAACTTAAATCAAATGCTTTCTTATTTTGGAATGAGTTAAATGAAGCTGTACTTTTTGATTGTGGTTCCAAGGATTTGGAAGAAATATATGAATTTTTAGATGAAAAGAGATTGAAATTGAAAGCTCTTATTTTAACTCATGGTCATATAGATCATATTAGAGGTATGAATTTGTTAATGGAAAAATTTGGTAACTTGGAAGTTTATATTGGAGAAGAGGAAAAGATATTTTTGGAAAAATCTGAATATAATTTATCTCATATGATATATAGGGAATTGTATAGTATAAAGGAACTGAGTAGGGTAACTTTTGTAAAGGGTGGTGATGTGGTATTTGGATTTGAAGTAATAGATACTCCTGGGCATACAATAGGAGGTAAATCTTATTATAGCAAAGAACAGAAAGCATTAGTAACAGGAGACACTATGTTTGCAAATGGGAGTATAGGGAGAAGTGACTTCCCAAGTGGAGACGTTACAAAACTTATTAATAGTGTTAGAGGTTTATGCGAAAAATTGCCTGAAGATACGACAATATATACAGGACACGGTGAAGAGAGTAGTATAGGGTACGAGAAGAGTATACATTTAGGAAATAACTTTTCGTATTAAAGGAGATGAATAATGAACTTGGATAGAGCTACACTTATATTAAAAATGATGTCTAACCCAATTAGACTAAATATATTAAAGGTACTTGCTGAAAGAGAAGATGGTCAAAGAGAAACTTGTGTTGGTGAAATTGAAGAGGTTTTGGGAATTTCTCAATCTAGTATAAGTCAGCATCTAGCACACCTTAGAAATTCGGGTATGCTTACTTGTCAGAAAAAAGGTAAAAAAGTGTGTTATCAAATTGAAGAGCAAGTAGTATTCGATATCCTAAAATGCTTATAAGGAGTTTAAATATTCATATTTGTATGTTATAATATGAAAAAACTAACTGGAGGATAATATGGAAAAGATATATGACCTTGTAATAGTAGGCGGAGGACCAGCGGGACTAACAGCAGCTCTTTATGCTTCAAGATCAAAATTGAAGGTATTAGTAGTAGAAAAGGAAGGTATAGGAAGTTTATTAATGGCTCATAAAATTGATAACTATCCAGGATATCCAGAAGGCTTAAAAGGAAAAGAACTTTATAGTCAAATGAAAAAAGGTGCTGAGAGGTTTGGAACAGAATTTGTTAC
Organism: uncultured Fusobacteriaceae bacterium; assembly: GCA_964517235.1. Taxonomy (GTDB): domain Bacteria; phylum Fusobacteriota; class Fusobacteriia; order Fusobacteriales; family Fusobacteriaceae; genus CAZFBB01. Next base: position 1,914 of record CAZFBB010000026.1, on the reverse strand, counting down.
AGATACATTTTTAGAGCTGAATACACTTGAAAATCCAAGAGTTGTAAAGGGAATTAATGATTCTTATAAGGGGAAAGCAGTTATACTTGCAGCAGGTTGGCCTAAGAATAATGCTCCTAAACTAGATGGTGAAGAAGAGTTTGTAGGTAAAGGAGTATCATATTGTGCAACTTGTGATGGATTTTTTACTAAAGATAGAATTGTTGCATTATTTGGAAAAGGGAAAGAAATTGCTGAAGAATCTTTGTTTTTAACAAAATATGCCAAGGAAGTTTTGGTTTATACAGAAGATGATGAGCTTAATTGTGACGAAGAACTAAAGGAAGCTTTATTATCAAAGGAGAATGTAAAACTTATAAACAACTCTAAGCTATTAGGGATAAAAGGGAATCAATTTGTAGAAAAAGTAAGTGTATTAGTAGGAGGAAAAGAAGTAGAAGTTGAAACTGAATATGTTTTTTTATATCTTGGTACTAAGAGCAATCAAGAACTTTATACTTCATTTGCAAAACTGGATAAAGATGGATATATTATTACAGGAGAAGACATGAAGTGTGAAGTAGAAGGTGTCTTTGCAGCAGGAGATATTAGAGCTAAAGAAGTAAGGCAAGTAACAACAGCTACAGCAGATGGTACAATTGCTGGAATAGAAGCTATAAAATATGTTATGAAAAAAAGAAAAGAGGAGAATTTTTAACTAAAAAGTATAATTTTTTTAAACTTTTAGTGAAAAATCACAGAGAATTCAAAAGTTTAAAGGGAAATTTTGATGAAAATTTATCTAAATTGCTTCGAGAAAACTCTCTTGTCTATTTAGGAGGGAGGTGAATTGGAGCGGTTTTAGTTTTTAACTTCTGCTTGAGAAGGAATATACTTTTCGATTATATCTATTGTTGTCCATCTAGTTGTTAAAATATTGAGTATAAACAGGAGAGGGCTTATATTTAGAGCTAATCATAGTAATACTATATCTCAAGAAGTACTTTTAACTTTTTATTTATGCAGATTTGGTAGTGGAGCAGTCACACTAAGTAAAAATACCAAAGAAATTATAGAATTTAATAGAAATAGAAAACCTGACTTTTTACAGTCAGGTTTAATTTTATACAACCATTTGCTCCCTTGCTTTAGTTCTAAGCTTTTTTAAAGCAATAAGCTGAATCTGTCTAATTCTTTCTCTAGTAAGATTCATTTCAGCACCAATTTGCTCCAAAGTCTTTATTTTGTTATCAAAAAGTCCATATCTATTTATTATAACCTTCTTTTCTTTATTATTCAATTTATCTAATAAATCAATTAATTCTAAATAGTCATACTCAGCCAATAAATCTTCTTCAAAATATGACTTATCTGCAATCATACTATGCAAACTAACATTATCCTGAAAGTTTTCTTCTAAAGAAACATAACTTTGATTAATTAAATCTAGATATTTTTTTACATCTTTAACTTTAAACTCTAAAGCTTCAGCAATGGCTTCTATGCCGGGCACAGTTTCGTGCTCGGATTTATATTCCTGAATAAATTTACTAATCTTTGAGATATTGTCGTGTACATATGCTGGATATCTCATTATTCCTTTAGTTGTAGTCAAAGCTCTAAGGATAGATTGTTTTATCCACCATGTAGCATATGTTGAAAATCTTTTACCTAATTCAGGGTCAAATCTCTCAACTGCTTTGATTAAACCAATATTTCCTTCTTGAATTAAATCTTGCATAGGCAATCCTACATGAAAATATTTTTTAGCAACACTTACTACCAATCTAAGATTAGAAATAATTAATTTGTCTCTAGCTTCATCATCACCAGCTGACGCTTTTCTCGATAGTGAATACTCTTCATCCCTTGTTAATAAAGGATAATAACTGATATCCTTTAGATAATCAGAAATGTGCATATACAAACCTCCCA
>CAZFBB010000025.1:0-25269 GCA_964517235.1 uncultured Fusobacteriaceae bacterium | reverse complement strand
TCTGGATCTTCATGTACTTCTGCAAATATTGCATCTACTCCTACTGATAAAGCTGCCCTCATTAGTGGATATACAAACTCTCTATTCCCACCTGTTGAACAACCAAGTCCTCCTGGTATTTGAACCGAATGTGTAGCGTCAAATACTACTGGATATCCAAACTGTCTCATCTCCAAAAATGATCTCATATCTACAACAAAGTTATTATATCCAAATGTAGCTCCCCTTTCACAAAGCATGATATTTTCATTTCCTGCTTCTTGTAGTTTTGTTACTACATTTTTCATGTCCCAAGGTGCCAAAAATTGACCTTTTTTTACATTTATTGGTAAACCTGTTTTCGCTGCTGCTACTAATAAATCTGTTTGTCTACATAAAAAAGCTGGTATTTGGATAACATCTACTACTTTAGCCACTTTTTCTGCTTGATATGACTCGTGAATATCGGTAATTACCGGTACTCCAACTTCTTCTTTTACTCTTTTCAATATACGAAGTCCTTCTTCCATACCAACACTTCTAAAAGAATTAATTGAACTCCTATTTGCTTTATCAAATGATGATTTAAACACATAATTTATCCCTAATCTATCACAAATTTCTTTAATTTTTTTAGCTACCCTAAGACTCATTTCTTCACTTTCAATAGCACAAGGCCCTGCTATAAGCATAAATCTATTATTTTCACCAACTATAAATTTATTTGCTACTTCTACTCCTTTTACTTCCTTAACTAACATAATTTCCTCCTATATTCCTCTAAGGGCATAATAAACAAATCCAATATACTCCCATAGGGCTCTATTAATATACTCTATATTCTTTAACTGAGGCATAAAAGCCCTAAATCTATATTTTTTATATTTAACTAAATAATTACATGGTGCAGGTATTACTTTTATCCCATTTTTTTCAAAACTTTTTTTACTTCTATTCATATGTGTTGCAGATGTAATAAGTATAGCTTTTTTATAATCATATTCATTCATAATTTTACTAGTAAACTTAGCATTTTCACCAGTTGTATGACTTCTACTCTCTATAATTATATCATCTTCTAATACTCCCAAGTCTAACATAAACTTTTTATATACTTCTGCTTCACTCTTATTCCCATCAAAAACTATTCCGCCACTTACAATTATTTTCTTAGGAAGTTTTTTATAAAGTCTTACTACTTCTACTATCCTGCTAAGAGCTGTTTCAGTTGGAATTCCACTTTCATTTAGACTAAGTGGAGCATTATCAAATATTCCACTACCAAGTACTACATATATATCCCCTTTTTTCAATTCTTCTAATTTAACAGGTTCATATATTTTTTCCAATGGGCTTACTATTAAATCCTTTATTGGCTCAATTGATACTACATATAACATTCCCATAAGTATAAATAAAAACTTACTTATAAGTATTCTTCTAATACTAGTTTTATAAAGTAAAAATGCTATTATACCCAAATTTATTATTAATAACATTGGAGACAAAAACAAATTACTTATAATTTTTTGCAATAGTAACATCTTCTCCCCTTAAACATTAACTATTAACTATTTTATTAATTATCAATGATTGTTCTATAAACTTTCTTGCTACTTCTCTATCGTCAAAATGTATCTTTTCTCTACCTATAATTTGATAGTCTTCATGACCTTTTCCAGCAATAAGCACAATATCATCTTTTCTAGCAAGTTCTATAGCTCTCTCTATTGCTTCTTTTCTATCTACTATGGCCAAATACTCCTTCCCTGTATCTTTTATTCCCTCTTCCACATCAAAAAGTATAGATACAGGATTTTCTGTTCTAGGATTATCACTAGTTATTATTACCAAATCACTATAGTCACTAGCTTCTTTTGCCATTAGAGGTCTCTTTGTTTTATCCCTATCTCCTCCGGCACCAAATACAATTATTAACCTATTTTTCTTTATTTCTGCCAAAGCTTTTGCTATATTACGAAGTCCGTCTGGTGTATGAGCATAATCTACTACTACCATAAAATCTTGACCTGCTTCTACACTCTCAAACCTTCCCGGAACTACATTTAGTTCCCCAAGTTTATCCATTAACTCTTCAAAATTATCAGAAACTTTTAGTACTCCACCAATAGCACCCATTATATTATAAAGGTTAAATAAACCCATTAATTTAACTTTTTTTTCTATTCTTTTATTTTTATAGGTAAGAGCAATCGTCATATGTTGTAAGGAATGACTAATTATCTCTCCCTTTATATCTCCACCTTTTCCATAAGTCAATCCACCAAACTCATTGTAGAGTCTCTTTCCACTTAAGTCATCTATGTTATATACTCCATTATTTTTATCTTTTAATTTAGTAAATAATTTTCTCTTAGCCATAAAATATTTTTCCATATTTTCATGGTAATCTAAATGATCTTGGCTCAAATTAGTAAAGATAGCTACATCAAAATCAAGCATCTCTACTCTTCCCATTTCAAGTGCATGAGAACTAACTTCCATAATCAAATATTCTATTCCTTTCTCTACTGTAAGGGCTAAAATCTTTACTAAATCTAGACTTTCAGGTGTAGTATTTGGTGCAGGAAATACTTCAGCTCCTACTTTATATTCTACAGTACCAATTCTACTCACTTGTCCTAATAATGACTCTAATATATATGTTGTTGTAGTTTTACCATTAGTTCCTGTTATTCCTATTATTTTAACTTTTTTTTCTGGATGTCCATAATAATTTGCTGCAATAAGTCCCATTACTTTTCTAGTATCTTCTACTTGTACAAATGTTACTTCCTTATTTAATACAGGTACTTCCTTTGATACAACTATCATTTTTGCCCCAAGTTCTATAGCTTTTTGTATAAAATCATGACCATCTACTAAACTACCCTCTAAAGCAAAAAATATATTTCCTTTTTTTATTTTTCTCGAATCATATTCTATTCCAGTATAACTAATCTCCGCTCCTTTATTAAGGAGTTTATACTCTATTCTCTCAAACAATTTCTCCACTTCTTACCTCCATAAACAAAGGAATCTCTGTCTCCTATGCTACCATATTTCTTCTTTATTTTCAAATAAATAAAATGTATAGTTTCTATTTCCAAACACTATGTAAATCGAATTTCAGAACACTTTTTTATTTTACTCTATTAAAATTTCTAATTCTTAAAAAATTGCAACTTTATTTAGCAACATATAAAAAACTTTTTGACCATAGATACACACTAATTAAGTGAAACCTATATTTTATCAAAGATTTTTACTCTATAAACTAATTAAATTCGAAAATTTAATTAAAATTCATGTCTTAATTTTTATATTCTATTGCAAACTCTAAAAATATCATTAATAAATTAGAAAAAAACTTATCTTTATGATAAACGTATTTAAACTCTCTTGTTATATTAAATTTCGCTCTTTTTTCAATGAGACTACCTTTTTTTATCTCTTCTTCTACAGTTAATTTTGATATACAACTAACTCCCATATCCTCTTCTACTATCTTTTTTATCGCTTCAGTATTTCCAAGAGTAAGAATATTATTAATTTTATATCTTTCTTGTTTCAATTTTTCTTCAAAAATTTGCCTTGTTCCCGACCCTATTTCTCTAAGAATAAATTCTGCTTCTTCTATATCTTTTTTACTCAGTTTTTCTCTTTTATTCCACTTGTGATTTTTACTAGCTATAAAAACTAATTCATCAATCCAAATAAACTCACTTTCAAGTTCATCTATATTCAAATTACCTTCTACAAAAGCAATATCTATTTCATTATTAATTAACATATTAGCTATATGTCCTGTGTTTTCTACACTTATATTTACATCTATAAAAGGATATTTTTCCTTAAAAGCTTTTATTAATTGTGGCATGATATATATACCTATAGTTGTACTAGCCCCTATTCTAAGCTTTCCCCTCTTAAGTTTCTTCCCATCTTCTACTTTTTCCTCAAATTCTCCATACAGGTTCAATATTCTCCTTGCATAATTGGATAATAACTCTCCTTCATCTGTTAGATAGAGTTTTTTCCCTATTCTTTCAAGAAGCTTTACTCTATACTCACCTTCTAACTCTTTTATAATTTGGCTTATAGCTGGTTGACTAATATGCATAGTTTTTGATGCACGAGTCATATTCTTTTCTTTTGCTACTTCTAAAAATATACTAAGTTTTCTCAGAGTCATAATTTTTTCACCCTTATCTGAATTTCTATTATAGAAGAATTTTCCTTCCCAAAACTATCATCTACATGAACAATCTCAAATGCTTCACCACTTGGTACATAACCTAACTCATTTAGTTTCTCTTTTATCCTTTGGTAATATAAATAATTTTTTCTATAGTCATCTTCATAAATTAGGCATACATATGTTCCTTGAGGTAGGAGGTTTACCTTACTCTTTTTTACTTTTTCTATATAACTTTTATCAAAAATATACCCAACTTTATTATGATTCATATACATATTTTTATCAAATGTAATTTCTTCCAAAAAAAACGCACAAGATGCATCAAAAATAAAAGTTTCTTCATGAAAGTATTCAACCAACTCTCTTATCCCCACTTCTACTTCATCTTGGTTATTCGCATCAATTAACTCCTTTGATATATAATATCTCTCATTATACTCTTTTATCTCTATCTTATTAAAATTATCTCTATCTCCCAACATATGCAGAATATCAAGATTTTTTTCTATTCTTTTCCTAATACTTTTTAGCTCTTCAAGTTCATCTTCAACTCTTTTCTTCCCTTCAAATAACTTTTCCTTCAATAATTCTACATTATTAAAATCTATAACTTCTCTTATTTCATCTATGGAAAAATTAAGTTTTCTAAAATATTTTATTCTTTCCAATTTTAAAAACTGATCTGCTGTATAGTATCTATAACGACTTTCTATATTTACAAATTTTGGTTTAAAAAGACCTATTTTATCATAAAATCTAAGAGTATCAATGCTTACTTTATGCAATTTTGACATTTGACCAACTGTATATTTTTTCATATTTATCCCTCCTAAATAGTATACAATAATTTTATCTAATTAATAAGCAAATAAAATTTTATTTTTCAGTTGTTTTTTGGGTGTATTAAGTAATATATTAACAATGTAGGCATAGTAATCTTAGTTTTTTTAAATTTTCATTGTTCTTTCATAGTCTGTATTTCCACAGTACAGGCACTCGTTTATTTTATTTTTTTACAAAGAGGTAAACCCCACATTTACCTCTTTTTGTATTGTATAAAAGTTTTATAATATCCTTTTTCATCCAATTAACATAAAAAATTTTGCTCATTGAGATTATCATATAATTTAGGTATTATATTTATATAGAATCTTTGTTGGATTTTATCTTTATTCATCTATATTGTTTTTTTGGCTAAAATTTTCTTTTATGATGAATATTGTTAATATATATACCTAATTATTGAAAAAGGCCGGTGGGTCTTTTTTTTTAGAATAATTAAATTAGCCAGTATACTCACATAACTAACAAAAATTTTATTATTATCAAAATATTATGAAACAATTATTTTTACAATGGTTTATTACTTTTCTTACTACAAATTTCTACTAATTAAACACCAATAAAATACAATTTTTCTTGATAAAAATTAGCTATATTAATAACTAATTTTGTATTTTATAAAAAAAGAGTGCTAAAAAGCACCCTATTATACCTAGTTTATTTTTGATAATAACTCTATTACAAATTCTACAGCTTTTTCTATTTCTACTTCAAAAGCTTCATTTGTTCTTCTTACTTTCACTTCTACTTTACCTTCTGTTACTCCTTTACCTACTACTACTTTTAATGGGAAACCAATAAGGTCTGCATCTTTAAATTTAAATCCAGCCCTTTCATTTCTATCATCTATACAAGTATCTACTTTTGATTCTAACAATCCCTTGTAGATTTTGTCAGCAACTTCTGCTTGTTCCTCATTTTTAGTATTTGCTGGGATTACATCTACTTCAAATGGAGCAATAGCCTTTGGCCATATAATTCCCCATTCATCAAAATTTTGCTCTACTGTTGCTGCTACTGTTCTACTTACACCAACACCATAACAACCCATAGTTACTACTTGCTCCTTACCATTGCTATCAAGTACTTTTGCTCCAAGGGCTTCTGAATATTTTCTTCCAAGTTTAAATACTTGACCTACTTCTATTCCTCTAGCAATATCAAGAGTACCTTCACAATGCGGACAAGACTCTCCCACATTTACTTCTCTAATATCTCCACTAACTTTTACTTCAAAATCTCTTTCTATATTAGCATTAATATAATGCTTATCTTCTGCATTTCCACCAACAACAAAATTAATCATGGTCATTACTGAATCATCAGCTATAATAGTTATCTTTTCATCTAATTTACCTATTGGTCCTACAAAACCTTTTGTTAGAGATAATTTAGGAAATTCTCCTTCTCCAATAAGTTCCAATTCTACTTTAGCACCTACTAGATTAGTAAGTTTGATTTCATTAACTGCATAATCTCCTCTAATCAATGCCATAAAGTATCTAGTACCTTCTGGTAATTCTTCCTTATACATCATAGCTTTTACTGTATTTTTTTCATCTACATTAAGGTATTCTGCTACATCAGCTATACTACTTGCATTTGGAGTATCAACAAGTTTTAATCCTTCCTTTGTTACTTCTACCTTCTCAAACTTTAATCCACTTACAGCTTTTTCACTATTTGCAGCATAATCACACTTGTTACAGAATAGAATATCATCTTCTCCCGAAGCAGCTAACACATGAAATTCTTCTGTTTGGCTATCTCCAATAGCTCCACCATCAGCTTCTACTGGTCTGTAATCAAGTCCCATTCTATCAAATATATTTCTATATGCTTCTTTCATATTATGATATTCTTTATCTAAGCTTTCATCATCTAAATGGAATGAATAAGCATCTTTCATTAAAAACTCTCTACCTCTCATAAGTCCAAATCTAGGTCTTCTTTCATCTCTAAATTTAGTCTGGATTTGATATAAGTTTACTGGTAATTGTTTATATGAAGTAATTTCATTTCTTATTATATCAGTTACAACTTCTTCGTGTGTTGGTCCAAGGCAGAAATCTCTTCCATGTCTATCTTTCATTCTCATCATTTCTGCACCCATTACATCCCATCTACCTGACTCTTGCCATAATTCAGCTGGAGAAAGTACGGGCATTAATATTTCCTGAGCACCTGCTCTATTCATCTCTTCCCTTACAATGTTCTCCACCTTCTTAAGAACTCTGTATCCCATGGGAAGATATGTATACACTCCACTAGCATTTTTTTTAATCATTGATGCTCTAGACATAAGTTGGTGACTTATTACTTCTGCATCTTTTGGACTTTCTTTGTAAGTTTTTACAAACATTCTACTAAGTCTCATATCTTCACCCTTTCTTTTTTTCATATACGTTATATTATATCCTACTTTAGAGTAGAAGTCGATGGATTTTTTTCATCTCTTTTTAACTAAATTATTGATACCATTGTAGAGTGAAAAGTATTTAACTAAAAATTACACAACTTAAAACATTTGAGTCATTTAAATTATTTAAAGAAATAAAATTATATAAAAAAAGTATTTTTATCAAGTAGAATTCAAAATAAAATATAAAAAAATCCTCTATTTTATTGACATAATAATAAAATGAAAGGTACTATATTAATAAGAGTTCAATATAATTATTAATTTAAAATTTATCAACAATGCAATTTAGTAGGCTTTTAGTATGCTTAGATTATTTTTTTTAATCAAATATATTTATATAAAAACAAGTTTCTTAAAGCTCACTGAAAAAATATGAAAATTTTAATTTTTCATAATTCAGATAGGTTATAATCCAATAAAATCATTGGAATTATCTTTGGAATTTTCGAAACAGGACTTTTTCAGCAGTCTTCTTTTTTGCCTCTGTTTTTATTCTTTTAATAATTATAAATGAATTAGTTACTACAAAAAATAAACAAGGGGAGAGGTTTATGAAAGATGAAAAGATTCTTACACCAGAAAGACTTTTGATATTTGCATTTTTGGGTATATTGTTAAAAAATATCGCTCTATTTTCACGTCTTTATATTATTACTGATTATGATTCTGCCACTAAAATTGCAATTGATATCCTAATAGCTATTCCATTCATGATTGCGTGTCTAAATGGAAATAGAATAATTCAAATTTTGACAGTTATTTTCAACTTATTTAAACTAATAATTAATATTCCATCAGCAATCTTAGTAATAGTAGCTAGCTATAATATCGAGAGCTTACTGTCCTTTAACAGTTTTTTAATACTTTATGTTTCAATCTCTCTAGCTTTTAATCTACTTAGTTCTTTTATATTATTTTTCAAAGGAAAAAATATTAATATGCATATCGATATATCAGCCTACCTTCAAAAAAGAAAGAAACTTTGTGGAACTTTAATTTTTATGGCTGTATTTATACCTTTACTTTTAATTATTACTGCAAAAGACAAGTGGGAAGTTAGAAAAATTAAAAATTTTCAAATAAATATGCCACGTAACTGGATATCAGAAAAATCAGGTGATGGATTTTCATTTCAACAAAAAGATAACAAAAAAAGCTATATTTTACTTTTTGATTATAATTTGGAAAATACTAAGGACAACTTAGAAATGAATAAAAGAGATACTATGTTATATTTAGAAAAAGTGTCTATAGAATTTCTAGAAGACTATGAAGAAATATCTAAATCAGATGAAGAGTTAGTAATAAGTGCAAAGAGTCTCCATGAAGGTAAAGACACTATTACTATAAAAGCTATCTTCACAGAAGATGATTTGTTATTTGCTATTTCATTCCTAAATGAATATGAAACTCCTCAATATAATAAGAAACACAAAAAGATACTTGAAAGTATTGCTATAGAATAAAATTTAAAGCAAACAAGAGACTAATAAAAAAGTCTCAGTATGAAACTTTCTACATCTATACAAATAAAATTAACCAAGATATTTTGATTGATTAACAACATTTGAAGTATTTTAGAGAGAGTCATTGTATTTAACTTGACAATATAGACTTTATTCAAGTTATTTATGATTCTTTTTAAAAAATTTAACAAAAATAAGTAAATTATATACTTTACTCTTTAAATAATATAAAAAATATGTTATTCTTAAATTAGCTATGTGTAATAGCTTTTTTGGAGAGTAATCCCTCTTAACTTTAATCAAATTAATAACATTTTTGTGGTACTTATCTACTAAAAACAGAAAATTAAAAAAATAATGTTATCTTTGATATGGGAAGTAAAGTTACGTTAATTGGTTATTCTCCTAACTTTTATACTTATTATTAGTATTTTTTTTAATAGAAGGAGTAATATTATGGCTAGAGTTATTGGAAAAAGCTTAATGCTTAGAGAGTATAGAGAATCTGACTTTGAGCATATTAGAAAGTGGGTAAATGATATTGAAGTAACAAGATATCTATCTTCAATTTTTGATTATGCTCATAGTGAAAAGAACACTAAAGACTATATTAATCATATGATGAATCAAGGTAAAGGTTTTGTTATTGCTGACAAAAAAGACGAAAGTTATATAGGTCAAATTGATATAATTAAAATAAATAATAGAGATAGAATAGCAGAATTGGGACTAGTTATCGGAAGAAAAGATTTACATGGTAATGGCTATGGGCAAGAAGCATTAAGATTACTTCAAAAATTCGTATTTGAAACTATTAATATAAATAGACTAGAATTATTAGTTCATAGTGAAAATATAAAAGCAATAAAATGTTATAAAAAAGCTGGATTTGTTGAAGAAGGAAGAAAAAGAGAAGCTTTCTATTTTCAAGGAAAATATATAGATAATATAATCATGTCTATTTTGAAAAGAGAATATTTTGATAGAAAGAACAGTAAATAACAATTAGTAGTTGATAATTAACAATTAATAATTATATAAAGTAAAGACTGGTCTATATGCCAGTCTTTACTTTATACATTATTTATTTTTTCTCCATCTTTAGTATAAGCAAATACATAGTCAAGATTGATATTTCTAACAGAATTAAATATACGTTGTTTCATATTTGGGTCCTTTTCACTAATTTGTCCAATAAGATTTTTTATTTCCCTTCTTTTTGAAGGTTCTTTTTTACCGTCAATTGGGCAACCACAAGCCATAGCTTTTATACCATTACGTCTTGTGTAATTTATTATATCTTCCTCTTTAATATACATAAGAGGTCTTATGAGCTCCATTTTTCCACTTGTTGAAGGTACCTTTGGTAACATAGTTTTTATTGTCCCCGCATAAAACATATTAATAAGCACAGTTTCTATCATGTCATCAAAATGATGTCCAAGAGCCATCTTGTTACAACCAAGCTCTTCTACCTTGTTATAAAGTACTCCCCTTCTCATTTTGGCACATAAAAAACATGGGTTTTCTGGGTCTTGTTCAAAGGCTATTTGCCAAACATCCGATTCAAATATATCACATTCAATTTCCAAATCTTTTAAGTTTTGTTTAAATTGATCTAAATCTTCATTTTGAAAACCTGGATTCATACTAATAAATACTACTTCAAAATTTTTGCTCTTATCTTTTTTTAGCTCTTGGAATAATTTGGCAAGTAACAGACTATCTTTCCCTCCAGAAACTCCCACAGCTATCTTATCTCCATCTTCAACAAGATTGAATTCTTTAACAGCTTTTATGAATTTTGACCAAATTTTTTTTCTATAAGTTGTTTTTATACTCTCTACTATTTCTTTTGCACTTTTCATCTCTTCATTAACTAAAAGAACTTCGCAATAATTACTCATCTTTGCCTCCATAGACTATTATTTTTCATCATATTTTATCATAAATCCAAAAATCTAAAAAGTATTTTTTACTTCTATACTAAACTTCACATTTTAAAAGATAAACTTTTAAATCAAGATAAAACACTGAAAAAATTAGAATAAAGATAAGATAATTTTTGTATTATCCAAATAAAATATTTATTTCATATTATTATCTTTAATTCAATTTGACATTCAAAAAAATATATGTTATATTTTAATCATAGTAATCCGATAGGATATATGACTTTTTAGGTGGTGATAATATGAAAAAAATAGGAATATCCGCTAGTTTGACTATAGATAAAAGTAGTAGATTTAAAAATTATAAGATAGTTAAAGTAGCTGATAATTATGTTCAGACCATTGCAAATCTAAATGCTATGCCTTTTGTTTTACCTATAATAAACAATGAATTAATTATCGAAGAACAGGTTAAAAGTTTAGATGCTCTCATATTATCCGGTGGAGAAGATATAAATCCAGTGTACTACAGAGAAAAACCACTTTCAAAACTGGAAGAATTTTCTGTAGAAAGAGATAAATATGATTTTGCCTTGGCTAAATACGCACTACAACATAATATTCCAGTACTTGGAATCTGTAGAGGGGCACAAATCCTTAATGTTATCCTAGGAGGTTCATTGTACCAAGATCACAGTTATATTAGTAAAAAAATAGATGAACATAACTATACCAATCATGAATCTCTTGTTAGACATGAAATTTTTGTTGAAAAAGACACTTTTATCCATAAAATTTTTGGTGAAAAAACTATGGTCAACTCTTTTCATCACCAAAGTGTAAAAAATATAGCTCCAAATCTTAGAGTAACTGCATTTGATAAGGATGGAATAGTAGAAGCTTTTGAGAGTAGAAATAAAAATAAACTTATTTTGGGCATACAATGGCATCCAGAGATGATGGCGAATAAAGGAAATAACCAAGAAATGATAGAACTTTTTAGAGCTTTTATTAATTATGAAAAACCTTTAAGAATCATCGATGATAATATAAATAAATATAATCATATAGCTAATATATACTAGTCATATTTTTTTAAAATTTGATTTAATTCTTTACAAATTTTATAATGTTATAAAAGATTGTTAAATTCCTTGAATTAGATAAGAAATATACCGTCCTCTAAATTTGATTTTAATTTAGTACCTATTTTAATTTAAAAAAAACGTTCAATATACATTACTCTAAAAAATTTTAATTATAAATGTAAGCTATATTACATTAAATTATATAAAACTTTTAAGAATACTTATATAGGGGGAGTGTTATGAAAAAAGTTGGTTTAACAGCATATTTAACAGAAGATATTAATAGTACCTTTGAAAAATATGATGTTATACGTATTGCAGATAATTATATACAGTCAGTTGTTAAAATAGGCGCTGTACCTATTATACTACCAGTAGTAGTAGATGAAAAAATCATAAAATCACAACTAAAGGGTATTCATATTCTTATTTTATCTGGCGGTGAAGATGTAAGTCCTCACTTTTATAAGGAAGAATTTCTTAAAAAATGTGGAAATCCTTGTGTAACCAGAGATTTGTATGAAATGAAATTAATCAAATATGCTTTAGAACTACGTATACCTATCTTAGGTATATGCAGAGGAGCACAAATTTTAAATGTTGCTTTAGGTGGTAGCTTATATCAAGATTTGTCTTATATCAAAAGCAATAGAATCAAACATGATAATGTAACCAACCAAAGTTATCTTAGTCATAAAATCAAAATTAGTCCAAATAGTTTTTTAGGAGATATTTATGGAGAAGAGATTTGGACTAATTCCTTTCACCATCAAAGTGTAAAGGAATTGGGGAAAGGTTTGAAGGTTATAGCTAGGTCTACTGACAGAATAATTGAGGGTTTTGAGGGGCTTATTAATAATACTCTTGTATTAGGAGTACAATGGCATCCTGAAATGCTAGCTGCAAAAAATGATGAACAAATGTTAAAATTATTTAATACATTTATAAATAATAAAAATTAATACTAGGAGGGGAAAAATGAAAAAATTTTATTCGTTATTAACTATACTGATTAGTGCTTTTCTTATAAGTGCTTGCAGTTCAGGGGAAAAGGAAAGTGTAAGTAATGATAAAGTTAAAGAAAAAGTTATCACTATAGGAATTGATAAAGATGCTACAAATCTCAATCCTGTTTTCATAGCAGAATTAATAGGAGAATCATTTGCAGCAAATATTTTTGATACTTTAGTTTCATACAAAGATGATGTATCTACACCAGCTCCTGCTTTAGCAGAATCATGGAATATTTCAGAAGATGGAAAGACATACACATTTTACCTAAGAAAAAATGTTAAATTTCACAATAGCGAAGCTTTTACAGCAGAAGATGTAAAATACACTATTAATGAAATTAACAATCCAGATAATGCTTCTCCAAGCAAACAATTTTTTAATGTTGTAGAAGCAATTAATATTGTAGATGATTATACTATTGAGTTCAAACTTAGCCAAGTATATCCATCATTTCTATTAGCTCTTGGTTCACCTCAAATTGGAATTCTTCCTAAAGACCATGTTGAAAAAGTAGGTCATGAAGTATTTGATAGAAATCCTATAGGTACTGGGCCATTTATCTTTAAAGAATGGGTACCTGATACTAATCTTACCATAGTTAAAAATCCTGATTACTGGGGTGGAGTTGCAAATATTGATAAAGCCATATTCAAGCCTATCCCACAAGCAGAAGTGAGAAGTGTTCAATTAAAATCAAGTGGAGTAGATTTGGCTGTTGGTTTAACATCTCAGGATATTACTAATTTTTCTACTGATACAAATTACACCGTTAAACAAGTCCCAGGTTTGTCATTACAATATGTTGGTTTTTCAGCTTTAAACAAACCATATTCAGATGTTAGATTTAGAAAAGCTGTATATTATGTTACAGATTTTGAAAATGCCATAGCTGGTATTTATGGTAATACTGGAGAAAGAGCATACTCATGGATTCCGCCAGTAGTTCTTGGTAATGACTTAGCATATATGAAGTCAAAAGCTTTAGCTTATGATGAAAAAAAAGCAAAAGAATTATTTGACCAATTAATAACTGAAGGAATATTGACTAAAGGGCAAGTCATCCCTATATTATCTCCACAAGATCAATACAGGTCTGGTATCGCCACAGCTATCGCTTCTAGTTTAATCAAATTTGGATTTAAACCTGAAGTACAAACTTTAGAATTTGGAACTCTTCTACCTTCTACTGAAGATGGAAAAGCAGGAATTTATTTATTAGGTTGGGGTTCAGTACCTGATCCAGATAGATGGACTTATTCTATCTTCCATACAAAAGCTGGTAAGCAAAATCGTTCTGCATACTCAAATAGTATTGTTGATGGAGGTTTAGAAAAGGGTAGAAGTACTGTCAATTCAAAAGAAAGAGAGATGGCTTATACTGTTGCTATGAGACAAGCTCTTGGAGAAGATTATATTCACATACCATTAATTTTTAAAACTATAACTACAGTTTCAAGTACAAAAGTTAAAAACTTTGAGCCTTCACCACAAGGGTACATATATTTATTTACACCTACAAGAAACGTAGACATAGATTAAATTACAAAGAGGTTAATTCAAAAATTAGCCTTATTACAGATAAATACAATTTAATCAAAAAAAGGTTTTATAGTTTTAATTTAAGTATATTTATATAAGAAATTTAAATTAAGTTAACGAAAGGAACCTTAAGAGTTTCAATTATTTGAGCTCTAAAAGAATGAGTTTTTAAATTCAGTGATATAGTAGTTACTTAATCTTAATTCTTATATAAGTACTTGATTTTTATTGAATAAGGAAGAAGTTATCCAACGTAGATTCAGTTATGTCTCTAAGATGTTGTGTTACTTTTGTATTAAGACAAAAGTAACAATGTTTTTTCAGAAACCTTTTGTTCGTTTTTAACCTCGGTTGACCTTTTAGGTCAGCCTCTTTTCTTAAATATCAAAACAAAATTTAGGGGGATTTTATGTTTAATTATATATTAAAAAGACTCTTTATCATGATAGGAATACTTATATCTTCTTCACTTATAATATTTTTAATTATGAAATCTGCTCCCGGTGATCCTGCAACTGTTTTACTTGGAGAAAATGCTACAAAGGAGTCTATAGAAGAAGTTAACAAAAAATATGGCTTAGATAAACCTTTACACATACAATATTTTAAGATGATGAATAATCTATTAAATGGAGAGCTAAAATCTATCTACTATAAAGAAAATGTTTTAATTTTAGTTTTAAAAAGACTACCTGCAACAGCTTCATTAGGCTTATTTGCAGTTTCTCTAGCAGTAGCTATTGCCCTTCCTCTAGGTATAATTTCTGCTGTAAAGAGAAACTCAATTATTGATTATATAGCAATGTCTAGTGCTCTCTTAGGAGTTTCCATTCCAGTTTTTTTTACTGGTATTTTATTAATGTACCTCTTTGCTGTAAAACTAAGGATTCTCCCTGCTTCTGGTTATGGAGGAAGTTTTTTTTCAATAGAAGGCTTTAAATACTATATACTACCGGGAATATCATTATCATTTGTATTAATGTCTTCTACCCTACGTCTTACACGTTCTTCCATGTTAGATGTACTTAATGAAGATTATATGCGTACTGCAAAATCTAAAGGTTTAAAAGGTACTACTATAATACTAAAACATGGTTTACCAAATGTACTTATTCCTATAGTGACAAATATAGGAAATCAAATTGCAACAGTTTTTGCAGGTGCTATATTGACAGAAACTGTATTTGCATGGCCAGGTATAGGTAGACTTGCTATAGATGCTGTTGCCAGAAGAGATGAACCATTAGTTTTTGGAGCAATTATCTTTTTGACAGCTTTATATATTTCAGTTAATCTAATTGTTGATATTATCTACGTATTTATAAACCCGCAAATAAACTATAATTAGGAGGACATATGAAAAATATAATAAAAGAACATCAATTTTTCTCGTTTATAAGTATAGTTAATACTTTCATATTGGCTATTTTTATAAAAGACATAAATAAAAGTAAAAATCACTTAATTTCCTATATTATATTTTTGTCTCTTACTCTCTTTATCTCTTTATTATTTTTCAAAAGTACTAAAGAATATAGAAAGAAAAGTGAAAAATATCGAAAAACCAAAGTATTTATTAATAAAATTAAAAAAAATAAGAACTCATTATTAGGATTTTTATTAATAATTATTATTTTTTATATGGCTATCTTGGCACCATACCTGATAAAACATAATCCTATCGAACTTAATTGGACTAATATGTTAAAGAAACCTACTAGTAATTTTATCTTTGGAACAGATGAATTTGGAAGGGATATCTATTCTCGTATAATTTATGGCTCTAGAATTGCTCTTGGTATAGGTGTTATAGCTGTTTTTATAAATAGCTTTATTGGAAGTACTTTGGGATTAATAGCAGGTTATTATGGTGGTATAGTTGATAATATCATTATGAGAATAGTAGAAGTTTGGAGTTCCATACCATTTTTACTACTAGCTATAGTTATGATTTCTACATGGGGTTCAAGTGTTCTGAACCTTATTATTATTGTTAGTATCACCAATATTATGGGATTTGTACGTATAGTCCGTAGTAGTGCTATGACTATAAAAAATATGGACTATATCCATGCAGCCAAAGTTATGGCTATACCTAATTGGTACATTATCCTCAAGCATGTACTACCAAATTCCATAGGATCCATTATTGTTTTATCCACACTACGTATAGGGGATACTATCCTTACTATTGCAGGTTTATCCTTTTTAGGATTGGGAGTAAAGGCTCCTACACCATCATGGGGTGCTATGTTGTCTTCTGGACAGAAATATCTAGGAACTAGCTTATATCTTTCTGTTGTTCCCGGTATCTTTATACTTCTCACAGTATTTGGTTTTAATTTATTAGGAGATGGATTAAGAGATGCTTTTGATTCTAAACTAAAATAAGAAAGATATTATTACTCGTTGTAAATAAAGGAGATACTATGGAAAAAGATAATATATTAGAAGTGAAAAATTTGAAAACATATTTTTATACAGATGAGGGAATTATAAAAGGCTGTGATGATGTTTCATATTCAATTAAAAGAGGAGAGACATTAGCTTTAGTTGGTGAATCTGGTTCTGGTAAATCAGTAAGTGCCATGTCTATATTAAAACTCATACCTCAACCTCCTGGAAAAATTATTGGAGGAGAAATTATATTTAACAGGGAGAACTTGGTAGAAGCTAGTGAAAAAAGAATGAGAGAAATTAGAGGAAATGATATTTCTATCATATTCCAGGAGCCTATGACTTCACTAAATCCACTATTAAAAATTTCTAAACAAATTATGGAACCTCTTATGCTCCATCAAAAAATGAAAAAAAAGAAAGCAAAGGAAAAAGCAATTGAACTTCTCAAATTAGTAGGAATTTCAGATGCTGAAAAGAGAATAAAACAATACCCATATGAAATGAGTGGTGGAATAAAACAGAGAATTATGATAGCCATGGCTCTCGCTTGTAATCCTACTCTCCTTATAGCTGATGAACCTACAACTGCACTTGATGTTACTATACAAGCACAAGTACTAACCCTCATTGAAAATATGAAGAAAAAACTCAATATGTCCATATTAATAATTACTCATGACCTTGGAGTTGTAGCTGAGGTGGCTGATAAAGTGGCTGTGATGTATTGTGGAGAAATAATTGAATATGGTTGTGTAGAAGACATCTTCTACCATTCTAAACATCCTTATTTAATAGGGCTTAAAAAATCTATTCCTCATTTAGACCAAGACCGTGAAGAGATATTTGCAATAAAGGGACTTATGCCTGATACTTTTAAGGAAATAATTGGCTGTAAATTTGCAGATAGATGCCCAAATACAATGGCTATTTGCAGAAAAGAAAAGCCAAAAATAACTAAATTTGAAAGAGAGCATTATGCAAAATGCTTTCTTTATGAGGAGGGAAAATAAATGGAAGAGATATTAAAGATTGAAAACCTGAAAGTTTATTTTCCAATAAAAAAAAGGTTATTGAACAAGAAAAATATATATGTAAAAGCTGTTGATAATATATCATTCTATGTAAAAAAGGGAGAAACTGTAGGTTTAGTAGGAGAATCTGGCTGTGGAAAAACTTCTACGGGAAAAGCTATAGTTGGTCTTAACAATATCCATGAAGGAAGTATAACATTTGAAGGAAGAAATATTGCTTCGTATAAAAAGAGTGAATTAAAAAGTCTTAAATCAAATATACAAATGATATTTCAAGACCCTTACTCCTCACTAGACCCCCGTATGACTATCAGAGATATATTATTAGAACCACTAAAATTTCATAAAAAAAATCAAGATATTGAAAAACTTCTTTTTAAATATCTCCAATTAACTGGACTTCGAAAGGAAGATTTAAATAGATATCCTCACCAGTTTTCTGGAGGTCAAAGGCAAAGAATTGGAATAGCTAGGGCTCTCGCACTTGAACCAAAGGTCATTATTGCTGATGAACCTCTTTCGGCTCTTGATTTGTCCATACAAGCTCAAATTATCAATTTGATGATAGATTTACAAAAAAGACTTGGTTTATCATATATATTCATTTCTCATGATTTGTCTGTTGTTAAACACATATCTGATAGAGTAATTGTTATGTACCTTGGTCAAATAATGGAGATAAATACCAGCGATAAATTGTATAAGGAACAATATCATCCCTATACTAAATTACTTATATCTAGTATACCTAATACAGATCCTAAAAAAAGAGGGAGTAGGACTCTTATTCAAGGAGAAATTCCATCTCCCATCAATTCTCCCAGAGGATGTAAGTTTTCA
Source organism: uncultured Fusobacteriaceae bacterium (assembly GCA_964517235.1). Classification (GTDB taxonomy): domain Bacteria; phylum Fusobacteriota; class Fusobacteriia; order Fusobacteriales; family Fusobacteriaceae; genus CAZFBB01. The sequence continues at coordinate 6,554 of CAZFBB010000025.1, read as the reverse complement.
ACTAGATGTCCCTATGTAGACCATATGTGTGTGGAGGTAGAACCACAGTTGGTAGAAGTAGATAAAAATCATAAGGTAGCTTGCCACCATTATAAAAAAATTAATAGGTAGTAATTATCATAGATAAAATCTTTTTTACTACGAATTCATAGAAGTTTTCACAGATAAAAAATCAAAGTAAGTCTACTTACTAGTTATCACCTTGCATAGTTCTACCAAAAATATAAGTATACAGGTGTCAACAAAATTTTTTAAGTTTATCTGTGAATATTCTTTTAAAAAATCTATAAAATTCACATTAATTTTTTTAAAGTATCACTATTTTTAAATTAATGACTATTATTTCTTCATAATTTTAATGCTCTAAATTTTATTATTTCAGTATTAAAAATTATAGGAGTCATATTTATAACAAATCTCTCGTAAGATTTTTTAAATAATTCACATTTTTTACTTTATTAAAATAAAAAACCTTTCTAGTTAGTACTAGATTAATTCTATTACAACTAGAAAGGCTATATTTACACAAACTGATGAAAACTTTCTCTTTTTCTCAACATCTTTCTTCTTCTACTTAAAACAAATGAAACATTTTTACCTGTGAATAATCAAAGGGATTTTCTTCTACTATTTCCTTATAAATTGCTTCATATTTAATATTTGCTTTCTCTTTAACTAAATACTTCATTCTATTTTTTTCTGTTGGATAATTAGTTGCTAAGTACACTATTTTTTCATCTAAACTAGCTATTTTTTCCTGTTGATACTCACTATAATTTATTTCATTTTTTGAACTTAACTGAATATTTCCACTTTTCATACTTTCTAATAAGTTAGCATATTCTTTTTCTGCTTCCAAATCAACTTTTTTTCGTACTAAATCTCTTACACCACTCCACTTAATATTCTCTTCTTTTAATACCTCCTCTAATTGATTGTTAACTTTAACTATCTCACTTTGATAATTTTCAACTTCTGCCATTACCGAAGTACTCACCAACATCAATCCTACTAATAATTTTTTCTTCATAAAATCTCCTCCTTAATCTCTTGAAAATATTATAATCCTAAATATAATATTTTACAATATAGATTACACGTTCTTCATTACATTTAACACAAATTAACTAAAAACAATCACAAAATTAATTTTAAATTAACATAAATTAATTTTATTGTTTTCTCCTATATTTCAAAAGAATATTAATCTTTTTTTTGTCAAAAAGTGGCATTTCCACGTCATTTGTGTGACGAATAATTTTTTTATGTTTTTATTTTAATTGTTTGTGTAAATAGAGATTAACTTTTTTTTTATACAATTATATTTTTTTAATATCGAAGTTGGCAGTTAAAAAACTTTTCAATTATTAAATATTAAAAGAAGGGAGAAAAAAACTTACGAAAGATTAAAAACTATTCTCTAAATTTGCACACTTCATTGCAAACTAGTTTCTTAATTATTAACTACTCATCTTCTACTAAACAAGTCCCATTCTAAAAAAAGTTTTTCATAAAAAAAAAAACCAGTCAAAAATAACCAGTTTCATATAGTCTAACTTATTAAATCTCTTTTTTAATAACAAAGGTAAATAGTATTGCTCCTAATATTGCTGGAATTACCCATGCATATCCTGCACTAGAAAATGGTAACATAGCATAAAATTTATCAAGAATTCCCACTTTTATTTTCATAGCACCTAATGCCTCTATACTACTTACCAAACCTGCTCCAAGTACTCCTCCAACATATGTTCCTCTCACCTTTAATTTGTCTGAGAATACATTAAGTACAATTAAGGTAATTGCTATTGGAAATATAAATACTAACACTGGCAAGGAAAGTTTTACTATCACTCCAACACCCACCACAGCAACCAATGCACTGAACAAACAAGTAGCTATTACTATATGTTCATATTTTAATTTTGTATGCTTACTAAAATAATTCCCAACTGTTGCTGCCAACCCTACTGATGTAGTTAAACAAGCAAAAGCTACTAATAAACCTAATGCTAATTGTCCATTTGCACCTAATGTTAATTTTGCAACATTTCCTAAAAGAACTGTTCTTTCTATATTTAAACCATACAAATTACTTGTTCTTGCACCTAAAAAAATCAACCCCGCATATACAACAGCTAATCCAATAGCTGCTATAATCGATGATTTAAACAACATTGACCCATGCTCTCTACCTTCATAACCTTTATTAGATATAAGATCTATCATTACTGCACCAAATATGATTCCTGCAAGCGTATCCATTGTTTGATATCCTTCTAAAAAGCCTTTTGAAAACGGATTATCTAATACTACTTCCTCATTAATAACATCAAATGGCACAAATATACCTTTTATTATTATTACCGCTAATATTAATAATATTACCGGTGTTAAAAATTTTCCTAATCTATCTAACATTTTTGATGGTTTTATTGCAAAAAATAAAGTCAAACCAAAAAATATTAGTGAAAATAACCATGGGTTAAATTTAGGGAAGAATGGTAAAATTCCCATTTCAAATGTTGTTGCACCTGTTCTAGGCATTGCAAGCAATGGACCAATTGCAAGTATTAATGCTGAATTAAATACCATACTAAATTTATTAGATACTTTCCCTGCAAATTCATGAATACTCCCATTTGTTTTAGTCAGTGCAAATATTGCTAAAAATGGCAAACCTACTCCTGTTATTAAAAAACCTAACATCGAACTAAACCAAGATTCACCTGATATTATTCCTAAAAATGGTGGGAAGATTAAATTTCCCGCTCCAAAAAACATCGAGAATAGTGCAAAACCTATTACTAATCCTTCATACTTTTTCTTCATTTGTGTGTCCTCCATATTTTTCTATTAAAATTCTCCCTATATACCACATCTTACTGTATTATAGTATTCTTAATGCTCACATTTTTTCTGAAAGGTATAAAAACTTCTTTTACTTTAATATTTTCTTCTTATTCAAAAATTACAATTTAAATTAATTAATATATTTCTAACTAATATCCAATATATATAAATTTGTCTACAAAGCTAAATTGAAGTTAATAGATATATTTTCCATTCCTATTCTAACTCGTTATTTATTACAATAAAAATTTATAACTTCCATTAAGTATAAAAAAGACTTGATATTACAAGCCTCTTTTTTTCATATCCTATGTCAAAAAGAACACTTACTTCACTATACTCGAAAATTTTATAAATTATTTGTTAACTTAATTATATTGAGTATAACAATTTTTAAAATATTCCTTTTCTTTTAATTTCATTACAGTAGGATATCATTTTTTGGTTTCATTGTCAATTTATTTTTATATATTTTGTATACTTTTATATATACATTTTTAATGGCTTTTATCTTTAATACTTATATATTAAAAATCAAATAATATTGTATTAAAAATATAATAAAATTTAATTCTTATTTTTTTTATCATAACAGTAAACTTTCTTCAATAAAAGTTATCCTTTAATCAATATTAATAGGGAAAAATATATAAATCAACTACTTTCTAAATAAATATAAAATAAAAAAATTTCACTACGAATTATGACAATTTCAAAAATTTAAATATCTTAGATTAAACTATTCGGATTTTTAATAAACTTAATATACAAAGAGATTTTCTCTTGCATGTTGTTGCATCACTTCTGCACCAAAATAAAAGTAATAATTAAAAAATGACCAATTGTTATAAATTAGCCATTTATACTTAATAATATAAAAATTAATAAATCTATTTTATATTTTTATTGATTTTAAATACTCGTCAACATTATTATGAGTCTTTACATTTGAAATTTTCATAATTCCTTCTTCGTTAGCTTCTTCAAGTGTTTCAGTAATTTTACCATCTTTTGCTACTTCAACTGTATTTCTCTTTACAATTATAAATGTTTCTCCTAATTTTGTTTCAACAGTTGATATAAATTTATTTTCAACAATTTTATAACTCCCGTATATACTACCTTCAGGCATCGAAATTATTATCCATCTGTCTCCTTCTTTTTTTAATCCAGATAAATCGTTTTCTGAGTTAATTCTAATTTTTTCAATAGCATCTCTAACTATAGTATCATTTACTCCTGGAGTTCCTTGAACTAGTGGAGCCACTTCTTCCTTATTTTTTAATAAATCTTCACATCCTGTAGTCATTAAACTCGAAGCAACAATTGCCAATACTAATAATATTTTTTTCATTATTTCCTCCTATATTAACTTTTAAATAAGCACATTAATATAACATTATTAGAACTATTAGTCAATTATTATTATAATATTTTTATAAAAATAATATTTATTGATGACGTTTTAAAAAAAAAATATATACCCAATTTATAATTCTCGCTTTATCTCAAATTTTTACTCAAACAAAGCTGTTTTGAAAAATTTAAAATTATAAGAATCTTCATTCAGTTGATTTTTAAGTATGATACCATTTTTATTTCAACACCTTTATATCCCATTAATAAAAGTTACTTCCTTTAAGTCATTTAATCCTCTATTATTAAATTTTATCAGTAAAATAACTTTGATATATTCTCTCTAATAATCTCAATTATTGCAAGTTATGCACTTCTATCCTTCCTCTTATAATTTCCCAAGTTAACTCATTTTCACTCATATTTTTTTCTTCTAAAGAATTTTTCATAATTATGACAATATATCTTTTCCAATTAATTATAAACCTTTCTTCTTTTATAACTTTCATTACAAATAAAAACATAATAAACTTTAACTATATTCTATATGTTAAAAATTTTTTTACTTTTTTTTATTTCTTTTAATATGAAGTTTATCTTATCCAAAGACTAATATCTTAACTTATCAATACTTTTGTTTTTTCTTCAAAATTTAATCTGCTTAAAATAAAAATTGTTATAGTATTTTTTATAATTTCATGAATATATAATCGATTTATAATCTATAATAAAACTTTTGTAAATTATCTATACTAAAAAAAAGATTAGCCTTTAGGCTAACCTCTATACACTTATTTATTCTTCAAATACTTATCTACAGATGCAGCAGCTTGTCTTCCTTCTGCTATAGCCCATACAATTAAAGACTGTCCTCTTCTCATATCACCAGCAGCAAAATACTTCTCTTTACTTGTTGCATATGTTTTTTCTGTTGCTTTTACATTTCCCCTATTATCAAGATTTAATTTAGCTTTATTTACTAAACCGTCATGCTCTGGATGAACAAATCCTATCGCCAAAAATACTAAATCAGCTTCTACTCTAAACTCAGTACCTGATATCTCCTTCATTTGTTTAGACCCATCTTCACCTTCTACCCATTCTACTCTTACAGCGACTAATTCCTTTACATTACCATCTTCATCTTTAATAAATTCTTTTGATAATATCTCCCATTCTCTAACATCTTGTCCTGTTTTACACTCTCCTCCAATACATACATCTGCTTCTTCATGGGCTGTACTTACTCTAAGAATTTGGGGATAATTTGGCCAAGGATTATCTTGTGGTCTATCTAAAGTGGGTTTAGACAATAGCTCTATTTGATAAATAGATTTAGCACCTTGTCTCACAGCTGTACCGACACAATCTGCTCCAGTGTCTCCCCCACCTATTACTATTACAGCTTTATCTTTTGCATCTATCTTATTTTCTATCTTTACCCCTGCCACTTCCCTATTTTGCTGTGTGAGATAGTCCATAGCATAATAGATTCCTTTGGCTTCTCTTCCGAATATAGGTAAGTCACGAGCTTTTTTAGATCCTCCAGCTAATACAACTGCGTCAAAATTAATATCAAGCTCTTCTACTGTTATATCTACTCCTACATTGGTATTATAAACAAACTTAACTCCTTCAGCTTCCATTTGATTTACCCTTCTTTGTACTATATGTTTTTCTATTTTATAATCTGGAATACCATATGTAAGTAGTCCCCCTGCTTTTTCATCTCTTTCATACAGAGTTACATTATGCCCTGCTCTATTAAGCTCTTGTGCAGCAGCAAGACCAGCTGGACCACTGCCTACTACAGCCACTTTTTTATCTGTTCTCTTCTTAGGAGGTAGGGGTATTATCCATCCATTTTCAAATCCTTTTTCTACTATGTTTAACTCAAGATTTTTAATAGTAACTGATTTGTCATTTATACCAAGTACACAGCCACCTTCACATGGTGCTGGACATACTCTCCCAGTAAACTCCGGAAAATTATTTGTACTCTCTAATATAGCAAGTGCTTCCTTCCATTGTCCCTTATGAGCAAAATCATTAAATTCTGGTATATTATTTGATACTGGACATGAAAAATGACAAAATGGTATTCCACAGTCCATACACCTTGCAGATTGCTTTAATAGATACTCATCTGTAAAGGGTCTATATAGTTCTTTCCAGTCCTTTACTCTTTCCTCTACTGGTCTTTTAACAGCTTCTTCCCTTGGTATCTCCAAGAATCCACCTAATTTACCCATCTATTTCACCTTCCCCTCTGCAAGTAACTCTTTATATTTTGGTGCAATTACTTTAACAAACTTATTTGCTACATTTTCAAAATCATCTAATAT
>CAZFBB010000024.1:0-25434 GCA_964517235.1 uncultured Fusobacteriaceae bacterium | reverse complement strand
AAAACCAAAAGAAACTGTAGTCGCTAAAGATGAAGGAAAACCTTCACTAAGAAATATTGGTAAAAATGGAAGTTTGGGGAAGCTTCCTTAAAAGGGATTTTGAGCATATCTATCAAGTTAAGATGACATGCTCCCCCGCTAAATCTATGTAAACGATTTTGAGGGAGCTTCTTGGGGTGTAGCAATCCAATGATTACTATGATTATCAACCTCTATGGATAAGCCCTACCCTGTATATATTTAATATTTTAACAACAATTTACCTTGATTTTTTACATTTATACTTGTATTGAGGCCTCTATCTATTTAATTTCCACATTGACAAATATATACTCTATCTGATAGTTTTAGGTCTTGTTTTATTGCACCACAAGGAGAACAGGTTTTACTTGATAGATAGAATTTATCTATCTTTACAAGTTGCTTTCCTGTTACTTCAGTTTTGTATTTAAGCATTGTGGTGGACGTTTCCCAACCATTTTTAGGGTACTTATATTGAATTTTGGAATTTATATTGCTCGATAAAAAAAAACTACTGTATATAGGGTACTTATGTTTATCTAATACCACTTTAGCCTAATGATAATAAACTCTTCAGTTTACTCTTAATCATTATTAAATAAAAACACTGTATTTAAACTAATAAATTGACAAGAGCTGTAAATAATAAAAAGTATATTTAGATTTGAATAGTATTGTTTTTTTATTTTTAAACACATCAAAACCTTAAGAGATAACAAAGGTTAATATAAGCCTTGTTATCTTTAAAATTATTAATTTAAAAAATTTTTATTTCTGTAATAAAAAAAGAGCCCCCTTTAGGGATTCTAAATTTAAAATATTTCTATATTAAAAAAAACTGCTCCAAAAAGCAGGTTCTTATATTCCTAACTTATCCTTAAGTGCTTATACTAACAAAGCTGAACAGTTTATATTCTTTTCTTTCACTGGTATATTTAGCCACTTTGGTGTAGTTACATTCCTTCTTTCTGTCCTATTTTCTTCTTCATCCCAATAGGTGGCATATACACTTCAATTGACTGTATAAATTGATTACTTGACACCTTAATATCAGTTGGCATACTTGATTTTTTCTTCCCCCTCTTCTTCTAAAGTATAAGTATATATGTATTCTCCTAATAGATCCTTTGCCATGTATAAAGCCTCTTCCAAATCATCACCATAAGTAAATATTTCTAAATCTGAAAATGAAATAGCATATTTTTCTCCTTCTGCTTCAAATATAGCAGGATAAATATATTTATCTTTTTTCATAGCATTACTCCTCCTCGCTAAAAAAATATTAGGACAGGGCTTATTTACGCCCAGCCTTTTAAAGGATGTTGTTATAAGTCCCCACAGCCATATCTTTTTTAGGGTGAGAAATTGGTATAATTCCAACATCTTTTTTAAAATATATCTGATGACTTCCAACAATCCTTTTTAGAGTAAAACCATTAAATTCTAATAACTTTAAGAGATCTTTTGAGTTATAACCCATTAAGTATCACCTCACTAATATTATACACATTTTAAGTGTGTGCCTAAATGATGCTTTGTCTCTTTTATTTTCAACTAGTTAGCATTAATCTAATTCTATAAATATCATAGTAACCATTAGCTTACTACCATTCAAAAAACCTCCTTCAAAAACCCCTTAGACAACTTTAATAGACAAGCATATAACATCAAAAAAATAATTTTTATTTTTGAAGATTTAAAACAATAAAGATTAATTAAAAATATTAGGCTAACAACCTAAAATAAAATATTTTAATCCCAAATTGAAAATTATCAACTTTTTTTATTTGACAAACGTTTAAAAATAAAATATAACTTTATTAGAAAATTCAAAATATTGAATATTGGAGGAAAACTTTGAATAAAAATAATTTAATGAGAAAAGATGGACAAGCCCTAATAAATTTATCAAAGTATTTTTTGAATTTTGAAATAATGGAAAAGATAGACACTATCTCTCATTGTTCTAAAATGCTTGATTTATCTGTTGGAACTGTACAAAAAGCAATGAAACAATTAGAAGAATTAAAAGGAATAAAATTAAAGAGAAAGGGGCATTTGGGAACCTATATAGAAGAGATGAACTATAGTATTTTATTAAAGTTATCAGGGGCAGAAAGTTTAATAGGAGTAATGCCTCTACCTTACTCAAAAAGATATGAAGGTCTTGCAAGTGGTATAAAAAAAGAGATTTCTAAATTGGTTCCATTATATTTTGCCCATATGAGAGGAGCTAATACAAGACTTACTTATTTACAAAAAGGTATGTATGATTTTGCAATAGTTTCTAAACTTGCAGCAAAAGAGTATATAAAAAAAGATAATAATCTTCATATTGCAATGGAATTTCCCCAAGGAACTTATGTAAAAGGTCATGGACTAATCTACAAATCTAGTAAAATAAAGCGTATTGGAGTCGATAAAAGTTCTTTGGATCAATATTTTTTGACTAAGATGAATTTTCATAATAATGAAGATTATGAAATTGTAGATGTTAATTATAGTGAAATTATAAATCTTATTAATAATAATTATATAGATGCTGCTATATGGAGCATTGATAATGAAGATAAGATAACAAGGGCTGGTTTAACATACAAGGAACTTGATAAAAGAGAAGAAAATATGGATGGAACAAAAGCGGTAATGCTTATTCACAAAGAGAATTTCCATTTAGAGAAAATACTTAATAAAGTAATATGTTTGGAAGAAATTGAAAAACATCAAAATGCAGTGATAAATGGAAGGGAAATCCCAAGTTATTAAGGAGTTGAAATGAAAGAATATATAAGTATATTAAGAGAAGCAAATTTGATAGACAAAGATATAGAAGAAAAACTATATAAGATAGTAGATACACTGAAAATCAAATGGAACATTGTACTTAGTGAAGAAAAGGGTGGGACTATGCTAAGTCACCTTGGAAGAGCTCTTGTGAGAATAAAAAATGGGGAGGAGATATTAGGTCTAAATGATGATATTTTGGGAGAAATTAAACAATCGGAAAACTATAAAAAAGTATTAGATATCTATAGAGATATAGAAGAGATTCTAAAAGTAACTATGTCGAAAGAGGAAGCATCATATATGTACGCCAATATACTATTTTTATTAGAGGGGTAAATATGAGAGGAATAACTTATTGTCATGAACATTTGCACATTGATTTATCTAGAATAAAAAAAGATAAAGATACACAGTTAAATGAAAGAGAAGTATTAAATGAAGAATTAAAAGACCTGTATACAAAAGGAGTAAGCAGGATAGTAGAAGTTACAAATAGAGGAATGGGTCGGAGTATAAAAGATATAATTTATCTTGAAAAAATGACTAATATAGAAGTATTGGTAGGAACAGGATATTATATAAAAGACTTTTTTCCAAAAGAAGTGGAAGAATTAAGTGTAAAAGAGCTAGCTCAAATACTAATAGATGAGATACAGATAGGCATAGATGGAAGTAGAAAAAAAGCAAAACTAATTGGTGAAATAGGTACAAGTTATAATGAATTTCACCCTCTAGAAAAGAAAGTTTTTCTAGCAAGCGTAATTGCACAAAAAGAAAGTGGAGTGCCTATATCAACGCATACTAGTCTTAGTACAATGGGTCTTTCTCATGTAAAACTTTTTCAAAATGAAGGAATAGATTTAAGTAAAGTAACAATAGGTCATTGCGACCTAAGAGATAACTTTGAGGATATACTAAGAATTATTGATAGTGGAGCATATGTACAATTTGATACTATAGGAAAAAATAGTTATTATCCTGATAAAAAAAGAGTAAAAAATATATTAGAACTTAAAAAAAGAGGCTTATTAAATAGATTAATGTTAAGTATGGATATTACAAGAAAATCTCATTTAAAAGTAAATGGAGGTTTGGGTTTTTCTTATTTAATAGATGAATTTGTACCTAAGTTACTTAAAGGGGGAATTAGCCAAAAAGAGGTAGATTTAATACTCATAGAAAATCCAAAAAAATTTTTTAAGGAGGGATAAGATGAAAATAGTATTAGCAGGATTACAGAGAGAAAAAATGGAGGAAATAATCAAAAAAAGTGGAAAGACAGTGGAAATAATAGTTACAACTGACATGAATGGAGCAAAGATGGTAAAAAAAGGAGAAGCTGATTACTACTTTGGAGCTTGCAATACAGGTGCTGGAGGAGCTATATCTATTGCAATTGGTTTATTAGGATATGGACGATGTTGTACAGTTGCAAAACCAGGAAAGGTTGCTAATGAAAGGGAGATTGAAAAGTTTATAGGTGAAGGAAAGGTAGCATTTGGAATATCTATTGAAAATATTGAAAATGCTATACCGATTTTACTTGAAAAATTAATATAGGAGGAAATTTTATGGTATTAAAAATTATGATGGTAGCTCTTTTATGTGGAATGACAGCTCTTATCGCCCATGGAGCAATGGCTGTATTTCATGATGGAATAAGACCTATACTTCCAGAGCTTATTGAAGGAAGAATGAAAAGGAAAGACGCAGGTAGTATTGCTTTTGGATTAAGCGTAGGATTTATAGCTTCTGTAGGAATATCTTTTACTTTATCTACAGGTTTATTAAATCCATGGTTATTGTTTCTTCCAACAGATATAATTGGAGTAATGAGTTCTAAAAAATCAATAGCATTTGGTTTTGGAGCTCTTTGGGGAGTTTTGGTAATTACTAGTCTTGAATTTTTAAATAAAGCTTTAACAATGCTTCCAGTAGATTTTATAGGTGCTTTGGGAGAACTAGGAACACCTGTTTTATCTGCTTTTGCTCTATTTCCTGTACTTGCTATCTTTTACCAATATGGCTGGAAAAAGGGAATAGGTAGTGGAATTTTAATTATTCTTATAAGATTATTAATTTCAAAATACACAAAAATTTATCCAGAATCAATAGAAATATTTGTAGGAATGATATTATTAATATCAATTTCAATCTTCAAAGATTTGAAGAGTGGATATAAAAGTGATGATGATGGTGAAATGGATTCAATCTTTGAAGAAAGAACTAAACGTATCTTCAAAAATCTCCCATTTTTAGCTATAGTTGGAGGATTAATTGCAGGAGTATCTAATTTGCAATATTTTGCAGGTTCAGAAGTAAGTATATATACACTAGCAAATGCTTATGAACTAGGAGAGGGAGTTGCTCAAAATGGTTTAATAAAACAAGCTGCTATAGGTGAACTGATGAGAGGTTTAGGATTTATTCCTCTAATAGCAACAACAGCTCTTGCTACAGGAGTATATGGTGTTGCTGGATTTACATTTGTTTATGTTGTAGGATATTTATCCCCAAATTTAATCATAGCAGTTATACTTGGAGCTTTTGTAATTTGTTTAGAGGTAATATTGTTAAGAACTATTGGAAAAGAACTTGAAAGATTTCCTTCTATAAGAAATTCAAGTGACCACATAAGAAATGCAATGAACAATTTAATGGAATTTTCACTAATGATTGGAGGAGTATTTTCTGTTATAAAAATGGGTGGTTATACAGGATTTTCAATAATGATAATTTTGTATTATTTAAATGAAGTTGTAGGAAGACCTATTTTAAAAATAGCTAGCCCTGCAGTTGCAGCAATTATAACTGGAATATTACTAAATATATTTCACTATTTAGGAATTTTAGTATAATAAATTTAATTACCAATGAGCACTTAAACAAATAGAATATTTTGAGGAGAGTATATGTTTTTAGGTTTGTTAGAAAAAGAGAATAAAAAGCTAATAGATATATCTAAATCTCTTTGGGAAGAGGGAAGAGTAGAAGCAGATAGTTATATTGTAGATCTTGATACTTTATTTGATAATGGCAGAAAGATACTTGCTAAAGGAAGAGAAAAAAACATTAAACTATATGCAATGACAAAGCAAATTGGAAGAAATCCCTATATAGGAAAAAAACTTGTAGAACTTGGCTTTGAAGGGATAGTAGCAGTTGATTACAGAGAAGGAGAAGAATTAATAAAGCAAGGAATAAAAGTATCTCATGTAGGTCATCTAGTCCAAATTCCCAATAATAAATTGGAATTTTTTATAAAAAACAATGTAGAAGTGATAACATGTTATACAATAGAAAAGATAAGAAAAATTGGAGAGATTGCAAGAAAATTAGGGAAAATTCAAAAAATACTTCTGAGGATAGTTGGCCAAGAAGATATTATCTATAACGGTCAAGAAGGTGGATTCCCTTTGACTAATTTGGGAGAAGTAATAGATAAAATAAAAAAAATAAAGGGAGTAGAAGTAGAGGGGCTAACTGCTTTTCCATGTATACTTTATAATAATAGTATTCCTCAAAATACAAGTAATTTGTTAAGTTTAATTAGGGGGAAAAAGATATTGAAGGAAAAAGGTATAAAAATTAAACAAATAAATGCTCCTTCAGCTACTTCAGTGGAAACTTTAGACATACTAAGTAAATATGGTGTTAGTCATGGGGAACCTGGACATAGTCTTAGTGGTACTATACCAAATTATCTTGAAGAAAAAAGAGAAGAAAAGATAGCAATAACTTATTTGTCAGAAGTATCTCATTATTACAAGGGTAAAAGTTATTGTTTTGGTGGAGGAAGGTACCCTAGAGGAACAATTAAAAAAGCTTTAGTTTTTGATGGTAGTTGGAGTGAAATAGAGGTCATTAGCCCAAATTCAGACAGTATAGATTATTATTTTGGATTAAACAAAAAAGTAGAAGTGGGAAGTCTAGTTTTAATGGCATTTCGAACACAAATATTTGTAACTAGGAGTAAAGTTGTATTGGTAGAAGGTCTACATAGTGGAAAAGCAAATATTGTTGGTATCTACGATAGTCAAGGAAAAAAGGTAGGTGAGTAATATAGGTAGATTTGTAACTGTAGTTGTAGATAGTTTTGGTATAGGTTTTATGGATGATGTACCAATAGTAAGACCTCAAGATATTGGAGCAAATACTTGCTTTAATGTATTAAAATTTTTTCCTAAAATTAATCTTCAAAATTTTGAATATTTAGGACTTGGAAATGCTCTTGGAGTAGAGCTTGATAATTTAAAATTTAACAATAAAGCAAACTTTGGAAGAATAGACCTTGCTCACTATGGATGTGATACATTTATGGGGCATCAAGAACTAATGGGAACTATACCTAAAAAACCTTTTGAAGAACCTTTTGGTTCTGTAAAACATAAAATTAAAAAAAAATTGAAAGATAAAAATTATTTAGTAGAAGAGTTTGAAAAGATTTTGATAGTAAATAATAGTGTTTTTATTGGTGACAATCTAGAAGCTGACTTAGGACAAGTATATAATATTGCAGGTTCCTTTCACAACGTAGATTTTGACCTTGTAAGAAATATCGGACATGTTGTTAGAAATGAAGTAAAAGTAGCTCGTATTATAGCTTTCGGAGGCAATGTAAAAGTAGAAGATATTAAAAAGGCCTATAAAGAAAAGGGAGGTTTTGCAGGTATCGATACACCTAAAAGTGGTATATACAAAAGTGGATTTAAAGTAGAACATATGGGTTATGGAATAGATGAGAGGAAGCAGATACCATATTTTCTAGATAAAAAAAGAGTAAAAACTTATTTGTTTGGAAAAGTAGCAGACATAGTAAAAAATTCCAGAGGAATAAATTATAAAAAAAGAGTTGATACAAAAGAGATATTTAACTTAGCCATAAAAGAAATAAAAAAAAATAAAAAAGGATATTTTTGTATAAATATACAAGAAACAGACCTTGCAGGCCACAATGAAGATATTAAAGGATATATAGATAAACTATGTTTAGTAGATAGATATTTGGAGAAAATAATAGATACTTTATCAAAGGAAGATATACTAGTAGTTACTGCTGACCATGGCAATGATCCTAGTATTGGTCATAGTAATCATACTAGGGAAAAAGTACCACTTCTCCTTTACAAAAAAGAATTAGAAGGTGTAGATTTTGGTCATAGAAAAACTCTAGCTGACATAGGTGCATCGGTACTTGATTATTTCTCCATTAGTACAGGAATAGGAGGAGGTAGAAGTTTTTTAGATATGATAAATAAATAATTTAAAAATTTCCCTAAATTTGTATAAATTGTAAATAGCCTTTCTAGTTATAATAGAGTATAAACCACCATTAACTAGAGAGGTTTTTTTGTTTATAAACTTTATATTTATTCTAACAAGTATATGAATATACTCCTTACATACATTTACTTCATGTATTTCTACTCTTTACAGTTCAATTCTGCATAAATAAAAATAGAGAAATTGCTTTTATAAGCAAAATTTTTGTGTTCTTATTTTTATTGACTTTTAAGATAATTTAAAATAACTCCTACCGAAAAAATAATTTTTTAAAAATATTATTTTATAATTATATTATTTTAAAATTATAATTTAACAAAGCTATACTCTTTTGAAAAAAATTATTATATTTAATTTTTAAATTATATCTAATCGATTCTTTTATCTTAAATTCAAAAATTTTAAAGAAAAGTTTTGTAATTCAATTATAAAATATTAACATTAAAGTTAGTAAAAAATTAAATAAATAGAATAAAAATAAATAAATTACAAATTAAATAATTAGTTAATATAAATTTTCAGATACCTTTAACAATATTATTAATACTTAAAAGATAAACATTGATTTTTAAGAAAAAACGGAGGTAATTTGGATGTCAATGATTAAAAGATTTGAAAAAGCGCTAGAGAAAAATTTTATGCCTTTTGCTACCAAAATAGCAAGTAATAAGCATATAGGTTCAGTAAGAGATGGTGTAATATTAACAATGCCACTTATTATTGCAGGATCGATATTTTTAATGATAGGTCATATACCAATAACAGGTTATAGCGATTTTATGGCTAAGATTTGATGCATGGTTGACAAAATTAATGTATCCAGTCGGTGTTACCTTTGGACTAATTGGTATGATTACAAGTATAGGTGTTGGTTATAGACTTGCTGAAAAATATAGAGTAGATGCTCTGCCTGTTATCTCTGGTATCATTTATGTTAGTAACACCATTCATAATTGACACAGCAAATGGTCCAGTTAAAGGAATACCAAAAGCTCAAATGGGGTCAGTTGAAATCTTTGTTGCAATTATAGTAGCTATCTTTGCCACAGAAATTTATAGAATAGTTGTGCAAAAAGGTATAACTATAAAGATGCCAGACAGTATTCCACCTGCAGTTGCAAAATCATTTTCAGCTTTAATTCCTTATGTAATTACAATTACATCATTTTGGTTATTAAGGTTGCTTATTGAACAAACTTCAATAGCAAGTATGCATGATGTGGTAGCTACTGTAATTGGAAAGCCACTTAGTCACCTTGGCGGATCCTTATTTGGAGCATTAATTACTGTATTTATTCTTTATCTTCTTTGGGTAATGGGTGTGCATGGTGGTGCAATAATATCTGCTACAATGGGTCCTGTTTGGTTACAACTTATGGATCAAAATAGGATAGCTTTCCAAGCAGGAGAAGCTTTGCCTAATGTTATAACTAAACAATTCTTCAATATATTCATCTATGTTGGAGATGCTGGAGGGACTTTAGCCTTTGTCGTATTAATGGTAACATTGGCAAAAAGCAAACAACTAAAGGAAGTAGGAAAATTATCATTAGATCCTGGATTATTTAATATAAATGAACCAATTATATTCGGTGTCCCTGTACTCATGAACCCAATAATAATGATACCATTTATAATCGCTCCTCTTGTTAATACTATTATAAATTATTTTGCTATGAGCTCTGGAATTGTGGCTAGACCTGCTGGAATTGCGGTGCCTTGGACAACACCAATCTTTGTAGGTGGATTTTTAGCAAGTGGTGGAGCAGTTAGTGCAGTATTATTACAACTAGTTAACTTTGCAATTTCCTTAGCAATCTATTATCCATTCTTTAAACTTTATGATGCTCAGAAAGTAAAAGAAGAGCAAGGAAAAATAGAAGAGAATTTGTAGATAGATATTTAGTATAAGAGAGATAGGCTTCGTGCCTTTCTTTTTTCGTTAATTTTTTTTATGAAAGTAGTCAATTAGTACGCAAATTAAAATGCAATAATATAAGAGGGATAGTCACTTATATTTCTAAAACTATATAAGAAAATATATAAAGTATTTCTTATAGCTACTATATTAAATTTTGAATTAAGATAGTCTAAATTCTATAATTAAATAATGATATGTTAAGAAAAATATACCACAAAAGAAGTAGCCACAAGAATAAAAATTCTGTCTCTTAGTAAACACTTTAATTTAACAATTCTGTTTCTGTGTAGGAAAAAAGGAATAAAGGCAAAATAGATAATTAAAAAACTAACTATTCTACCCTCAATACAAAGCATAATAAACCTATGTTTATATAATTTTTATCATACTTCCCCTATTTCCACTAATAGGTCCACTTACTTCTACTCTACGTGGCACACGCTCTTTTAGCTCTTCTACATGACTTATTACTCCTATTTTTATACCATCTGTATCTCTTATATTCTCCAAACTAGATATAACTTTATCAAGTAATTCTGTATCTAAAGTTCCAAATCCTTCATCTAAGAAGAAAAATTCAAGTTGAGCCATACCCTTTAATTGAATTTGACTTGATAATGCCAAAGCCAAAGATAAACTAACTAAAAAACTCTCTCCCCCACTTAGGGTAGAACTTCTCCTTCTTTCTCCTCCATTAAAGTTATCAATTATTAAAAAATTACCATTTTCATCGGTGCATAAACCATATCTACCATTACTTATGCTCCCAAGCCTTCTACTTGCCATTTTAGCTATACTTCTAAGTTTACTTAATGCAAGATATTCAACAAATTTATTTCCTTCAAGTAATTTATTTAAATCTTCATAGATATCAAAGGATTTTTCAAATTCTTTCCTAACAATTAACAAATCTTTTATTTCTTCTTGAGCTTTTTCAATTTGTTCCTTTTTACTTTGAAGACTACCTAAACAAGTATCAACCTCTTCTTTTTTAATTTTTACTTTACCTAATTTAAAAGACAAATCATCTATTTCACCTTGTTCTGTACTTCTACCACAAAGTTTTTCTTTAATGATTTTAATACTATTTATAACTTCAATCTCCTTCTTTTTATAAGCTTCAAGTTTTTCTTTTGAATTTTCTTCATTTTCTAATACTGCTTTTTCAACTTGTTCAATAGTATCAAATGATGAAACCTTTAAGATTTCTAAATAGTTTAGCTGAAATTTATCATAATTTTTTGATGTTATATCTCTTTCTCCCTTTAATTTACTCAATTTCCCTTTTTTTTCATTAAGAGATTTTTCTTCTGATTCAATATATTTTTGAATATCCTTTCTTTTGTCCTTTAGCTTCTTAATTTCATCCTTTAATATTTCTTCTTTCTTCTCCTTCTCAAGAACTTTTTCTATATACTCTTCTAATTTTAATATATTTAAACTATTATCCTCAACAAAAATTTCATCTAAATTTTTAAGAGACAAAATAATTTCTTCCCTTTTACTCATAAGCTCTTTTATATTTTTATCCAAATTAGAACTTTTTTCTATAAATTTTTCATAAAAAATCTTTAGGTTAGTATATTCATTTTTTTCTTCTTCTAAAACTTCCTCAAATTCTTTTTTTTCAGAATTTTTTTTCTCTTTTTCTTCCTTTAATTTTTTTATTTCATCTTCTAATGTAGTTTTTTCTTCTAGTAATTCATCCAAATTTCTATGTGCCAATTCTTCTAATAATTCTTCTACTTCTACTCTCAATTCTTCCAAATTAATGGAATTAATTGCCCCTTTCAAATTAATTAACTCATTTGAATAATCAACTTTTTCAAAGCTTTCTATATAAATATCTTTTTTTTGAGGATGAGTTAAGCTACCACAAATTGGACAAGGACAATTATCTTCTAATTCATTAATAAATTTTCCCTTCCAATAATCTTTTTCAATTTGAGATTCTTTTTCTACCTTTTCCTCTAACAAACTTAATTCTTTTTCTAATTTTTTTAAGTTAGATTTACTTTCTTCATATGCTTTCTCTTTCTTTTCTACTTTTAAAATCAATTTTTCCACTTTTTCTATATCTATTTGAAACAATTTTTTCTCTAAATCAAGAATAATCTTATCATCTACAAAAATTAGATTACTTAATTTCTCTTTAATTTTTTCAAGATACTTTTCTTTCTCTTCCAGCTCTTCTTTCGTCTTAAACAACTCATTTATTAAAACTTCTTTTTCTTTCCTAATTTTTTCTAATTCATTAACTACTTTAATATATTCATCTTTTTGAAGTTTTATAATTGCTACTTTATCCCACTCTTCTTTAGAAACTTTATCCTCTTCTAATAACTCCTCTTTTTCCAAGATATTATTATTTAACTCTTTAAACTTCTCCTTTTCTTTATTAACTTCCCCTTCTAAAGTGTTAAGAACTAAGTTTAAATGATTCAATTCCTCTAGAATTTTGTCTAATAATGTTTTTTCCTCTTGAAAATTTTTGTATTTTCTACAAATTTCTTTTGCTACATTATGCAGTTTTAAATCCTTTTCTAAAATTAAAATTTCTTCCTTTTCACTATCTAAAATTTCTTTTTCACTTGTATATTTTTCTAAATCATCTTGCAAATTTTTTATTTCTAATTTTTCTCTATATAGCTTATCTAATTTATCAAAATCTCTATCTAATTCTATCTTCTGAGATTTATAATTACTAAGGTCTTCTTCAATTTCCTTAATTTCTTCTAAATTTACAAATCCTTTTCCCTTAATTTGATTATCTATTCCTTCAATTTCCTTAGAATAATACGACTTTTTTCCTCTTACTTTATAAATTAATTCTCTACCATATTTTTCCAAATCAAATAATCTTTCTAACATCTGCCTACGTTCAGCACCACCTAATTTTAGAAAGTCACTAAATTTTCCTTGGGGTAGAAGAACTGAACGAGTAAAATCATCCATAGTTAAACCTATAATTTTATCTATTTCTTCTTTAATTTCACCTACTTTTTCAGCAATAACGACATTTTCTTTATACATAATTACTTTTTTACTAGTTACTTTTTTTTCCTTTTTCCCCTTTCTAAACTCCCTCTCTAATTTGTAAAAAGTTTCACTTATTTTAAAGGAAAAACTAACATATATCTTATCTGAATTTATATTTAACAAATCAAATAAAGTATCTTCTCTACTGCCACTTTTTATTCTGACTACTTCTCCATAGATAGCAAGGGTAATAGCATCAAGTATAGTGGATTTACCACTACCTGTAGGACCGAAGATACCAAACAATCCATATTCACATAGATGTTCGAAGTTAATAATCTCCCTTTTCTCAAAGCTTTGTAAACCTTCTATTTCTAGACTAATTGGTCTCATCTTCACTCCCTTCTACCAATGATGCAAATACATCAAAAACTTCCTGTGATATTTGGATATTCCTATTTTTTTTATAAAAATTAACAAAAGCTTCTTTTACATTTTCTTTAGTATAATCTTCTATGGTATAATCATCTTGGTCTTTCCAATCTATTCTAGGTATAATTTCAATAATATTTTTATTTTTCTTTAATTCTCTAATTTCTTTATTTGTAAGGGGTCTATCTGTTTCTATAAAAAAATATATCCATTCATTTTGATTCATAAGTACAACCGATTTTTTTATGGCTTCTTCTATACTAAATAATGTGTATGCTTTGATTTCTTTGTGTATTTTTAAGTTTATCTCCTCTAATTTTCCACTTTCCAAATCTTTTATAAATACTTTTTTATCAAATTTATTTTCACTAACTCTAAATTCCATAGGCGAACCAGAATAAACACAGTTTTTATCCTTAAAAACCATTGGTTTATGAATATGTCCAAGGGCTACATAATCAGCTTGTGGCATATAATCAAGATTAAAAGCCAAAGAACCACCAAGTTCAATATCTCTTTCACTTCCATCCTTATGACTTCCTATAGTAAATAAGTGGGAAATTATAATCGATTGAAGATTATTTCTATTATATTCTTGTGTAGTTTTTAAAATGTGACCTAAACATTCACTATAATTTTCATATTTACCAACCTTTTCACTAAGTTCCTTCTCACTAGGATATGGCATAGCATTTATAAAAACTTCTTTATTACCTATTTTTAATACAATTGCTCCTTTAAAAGATTCTTTTACTTCAAAATTACCATATTTACCAGTTTCTTTTTCTTCCCAAATATGCCCAAAAGTTATAATTCCAAACTCCTTTGAAAGAGTATGAGAAGCAAGTAATTTTTCTGCACTATCATGATTTCCACTAATTATAATAACAGGTCTATTTCCGTTATTACTCAATCTTTTTATAGCATTAAAATATAATTTCTCAGCTTGAAAAGAAGGATTAGGAGCATCATAAATATCTCCAGCAATAATAACTAAATCTACTTCTTTTTCATTAGTTATATCTACAATTTCATCTATAAAATTTTGTTGCTCATCTGTACGACTAAAGCCTTCAAGCTTTTTTCCAAGGTGCCAATCGGAAGTATGTAATATCTTCATATTTCCCCTTTCTATCTTCAATTAAATTCTTATATACAATTATTAAATTAAAAATCTTTTTAACTAAAAAATTTACACAAATACACTTTTTCAAACAATTGTCCAAATTTAGCAAATTTTTTTTACAAATTAGATAAATGGCTTTTTGCTATAAATATCTACCTTGAGTCAATATCAAAATTCTTCTATGAAAGTCTCTTAAATTAACTTTATCTCCACTATAGTATTTAAGATAAAATTAATCACAGCAATTCTTTAAAAAATAGTTGGTTATATTATCTAGATTATTTTCTATTTTATGAAGTTCATCTATATTAATATTTTTATCTATCTTTTCCCCCAATTCCAAATAATCTATATTTTTCATATCTTTTGGTTTTATAGAAACAGCTAGCTTTCTCTCTTTAAGCATATCTATCATTTCTTTGTCTTCTCTTACATCTCTCTCCATTAATACAAGAGGTGTATGTCCAACAAGACCTTCTCCAATTGTTCCCCATCCAGCTTTGGTAATAATAATTTCACTGGCTGAAACATAATTTTGTGTATCAAGCACATCAAAATCAAGTTCAATAATTGGACTAGTACTAGTGACTTCAATACCACGAGTTTTAATAATTGTTCCCGGGAAATTACTTACATGAATATTACTAAGAGTAGCAGACTGTCCACAACTAATCATAATTATCCGACCATATTTAGCTCTTATCTCTTCTACCCTTCTACTATCTATTTCCCTAGCTAATATATGTCCTTTTATAACATTATCATTATATTCCTTTAATCCCAAGGATAAATCATATTCAATAATTTCGTCTACCAATTTATATGTATTTTTAAATTGATTAATTAATTCCTTTGGAAAATTAAGATATTCATATTGTTGACACCAAGTAAAATTACCAATAAGACTAGTATATACACCTAATTTTTTACCAAGATGTATTCCTAAAATACTAATATCTACTATAATTCTATCAATCTCCATATTTTTATAGTATTCATACTCATTAGAAAGTAAAAGATCAAATCCTTTAAGATATTCATCTATTATCTTTAAAGTCTCTTTCTTATCCACCTCTAAACTTTTCCAATTATTAATAAGACCAATATCATTATTAACTATTCGAAATTCTATTTTTTCTTTATAATTGGCTAAATATTTTTTAGCAAAATTTATTTGTTTCTCACCACTAACATAACTTATATTATAATTTGAAGTTTTTAATATCTTTTCAGCAATAGCTATAGTTCTAGTCAAGTGACCAAATCCATGATTTGAAACATAAAAAATGATTGTTTTCATCTTTCTCCTCTCAATTTACATTTATACAAATTTTCAAAAAATTTTAGATATAAGTTTTTTTATAAGAAAATCATTTCTTCAACCTAAAAAAAAAGACCTATTACTTACTGCCTCTTATCCATTTCCTACTTTCAAAATACTCATATTCAATTTTTGAATTTAATTATTAAATATATTTTAGAGCATTTAAAATTATATGCAAGTACTTTTTACTTTTTTATTTATATTAGGTATAATGTATTTGAGGTGAAAAAATGGAATTATTAATAAAAGGTTTATTTAACTATAAAAATAGATATATAAATGAAAGTGAAAAAATAGAGAAGATACTTACTTTTATTAAAACAGAAAATGCCCTTCTTGGAAAAGTTAATACTAAAGGACATCTAACAGCTTCAGGTTGGGTTCTTGATAAGGATTATGAATATGTTCTTCTCACTCATCATGCCAAATTAAATATGTGGATACAACTTGGTGGTCATACAGAAGAGGGAGAAGATATATATACAAGTGCCTATAGAGAAGTTATAGAAGAAGCTGGACTTGAAAAAATAGAAGGTAAAAATGAGATTTTTGATGTAGATATACATCTCATACCACCACATAAAGATATAAAGGGGCATTATCACTATGATATAAGATATCTATTCTTGGCTGATAGATTTGAAAAACTTAAGATTACTAATGAATCACTAGATTTAAAATGGATTAAACTAGATGAAATAAAATATTATACTAGTGAAGAGAGTATCCTTAGGATGGTAGAAAAAACTAAAAAATTAAGGAAGTAAAGATGTTAAATATTAATAAATTTTGGGCTGAATATGAAGATTTAATAGAAGAAGATTATAATTGGATAGATGAGCTTTCTCTAGATAATGTAAATGAAGTTCTTATAGTTGGATCTAAAAGAGGGAAACTCAGCAATAAATTAGTAAAAAAATCTCTTGATATATATGCTCTCGAAGAGGAAGAGGAATATATTCGTATACACTATAGAAGGTTAAATGAAAAAGAAAGAAAAAGAACCTATCTAATCCATGGGTATCTTACTTACTTTAATTTGAACAGAAAGTTTTCAACTATTATTTTTTATGAAGATTTATTTAGAATAAAATATGAAGAAATATATAATTTTTTCAAGATGTTAAATATACACCTTGAAGAAGATGGAGAAATTATACTTATCAAAGATAAAGAATTAGAAGAAGGAAAAAGAGAATATCAACATCCCTTTAGAAAAACTAAGATAATAGAAGAAAATAAAATTATTGCAGAAAATTGTATCGAAGTAGAAGAAAAAACAGTAGAAGAGTATGATAAAGACTTGTTGCTTAATAAAGTTGATAAAAAGATAATTAAATTTATTATAAGTAAAGAGAATTTAATAACTATATTTAACAGGAATGGATATAAAAGGATTGGTGAGAGTAGAAGTTATTATATAATTAAAAGGGAGAATCATAATGAAGGAATATGAATTAGGTTTTATAAGCGATAAAGATTTACTTCTGCATGTAAAAAATACAGTGGAAAAATATAGATTTAATATGAATTTGAAAGAATTTAATAAAAATTTAATCGACCCAATTAAATTGAGCTTTGATACTAAAATATATAAAAAAGATATAAAAGATATTATTAACAATGAAATTATGAGACAAATTGACAAATCAAATACAAATCATATTGGATACTTTCATCAAAATATTTTTAAATATATAAATTCAGAATGGATAGTTCCAAAAGAGGGTTTTGATTTGATAAATCATAAAAGTAATCTATTTGTAGAGATGAAAAATAAGCATAATACAATGAACTCAGCATCTTCTCAAAAAACATATATTAAAATGCAAAATACAATTCTTGAAAACGATAAAGCAATTTGTATGCTAGTTGAAATTATCTCTAAAAAAAGTCAAAATAAAGATTGGTTAATCACCTTGGATAAAAAACAATATAAACATAATAGAATTAGAAAGGTGTCTATAGATAAATTTTATGAAATAGTAACTGGAGATAAAAATTCATTTAAAAATTTATGTGAGAAACTTCCAAAAGTCATTGAAGATGTTGTAAAATTGCAAAAGTCAGAGGTGGTTTCTAATACAGTTTTTGAAGAACTTACAAATATATCTCCTAATATTTTGAAAAGTTTATATTTGTTAGCATTTGAAAATTATGAAGGTTTTGAAAATTTTGAGATTGAGGAATAGTATTTACATGATATATAAAATATGTTAAAATAGCTGTTAGCAGAAAAGCAAGAAAGGATACTAAAAATTGTGAGTTTGAATAAATTTAGTAATAAATATATTGATATATCAAGTGTTACTCCTTTAAAAAAATACAATGTAATTGAGTTATTTGCAGGAGCTGGAGGACTTGCATTGGGACTTGAAAATGCAGGTTTTAAATCTTTAGGTTTAGTAGAAATAGATAAGTTTGCATGCGAAACACTTAGAAAAAATAGAGAAAATTGGAATGTAGTAGAGGAAGATATTGTAAATGTTTCTAAAGAAGGAATAAGGAGATATCTCAATTCAAATTTAGAAATAGATTTAGTTTCTGGTGGATACCCTTGTCAAGCTTTTAGTTATGCAGGAAAAAAGTTGGGCTTAGAAGATACTAGAGGTACATTATTTTATAATTTTTCTGAAATAATTAAAGAAGTAAAACCAAAGGTATTTTTAGCAGAAAATGTAAAAGGATTAATGACACATGATGAAGGAAGAACATTTAAAACTATGCTAGATGTTTTTGAAGAATTAGGATATAAAGTATCATATGAAATTTTAAATTCAAAAAATTACCAAGTAGCACAAAAAAGAGAAAGAATCGTTATTATTGGAGTAAGAAAGGATTTAGTAAAAAAATATCAATTAGAATACAAATTTCCAAAACCTTTTGAAAATATTCTTACATTAAGAGATATATTAAAAGATGTTCCAAGTAGCATAGGAGCGAAATATCCTGAAAAGAAAAAAAACGTTTTAGATTTGGTTCCTCCTGGTGGATGTTGGAGAGATTTACCTGAAGAAATAGCAAGGGACTACATGGGTAAAAGTTATTATTCTGGTGGGGGAAGAACTGGCATGGCTAGGAGATTATCTTGGGATGAACAATCACTAACTTTAACATGTAGCCCTGCACAAAAACAAACTGAAAGGTGTCATCCAGATGAAACTAGACCATTTACTGTGAGAGAATATGCAAGAATACAAAGTTTTCCTGACAATTGGGAATTTTGCGGTTCAATGAATCAACAATATAAACAAATTGGAAATGCAGTTCCTGTCAATTTGGCCAATGCTATTGGAAGGTCATTAATTTTTTTGTTAAATGAGTTAGCAAAAAAAGAGGCTGAGCAAAAAGATTAACTAAAATTAAAGACAAAGAAAAGGTTTTGAAAAAAGATTATCACTTTTGTTTTAATACAAAAGTAATATAAGGTCTTAGGGAACAGCTGAATCTACCTTAGATAAATCATTTCTTATCCAGTAAAAATTAGGTACTTATATAAGAAATAAGGTTAAGTAGTAACTACAATGACTAAATTTCAAACCTGACTATTTAGGAGCTCAAACTTTTGAAATTTTTAAGGTTCCTTCCATCAAACTTAATCTAAATTTTTTATATAAGTATACCTAAATAAAAAACAAATAAAACTTCTCTTTTGAGAAAATTTTATTTGTCTCTTAATTATAATTATTTTTTTCCTTCAAAATGTCTTTCTAATAATCCTAAAAAAGCTCTTCCATGTCTAGCTTCATCTTTAGCCATTTCATGAACTGTATCATGAATAGCATCAAAACCTAATTGTTTAGCTCTTTTAGCTATATCAAATTTCCCACTAGTAGCTCCATATTCAGCTTCTACTCTTTTTCTTAAATTTTCTTCAGTTGAAGCACTTACTACTTCTCCTAATAATTCAGCAAATTTTGCTGCATGTTCAGCTTCTTCAAAAGCGATTCTTTTATAAGCTTCTGCAACTTCTGGATATCCTTCTCTATCAGCTACTCTAGACATAGCAAGGTACATACCAACTTCTGTACATTCACCTTCAAAGTTAGCTCTTAATCCTGCGATTATCTCTTCATCACCACAAGCTAATCCTTCTCCTAATACGTGTTCTGTGGCCCATACTCTAGCCTGTCCCTCTTTAACCTCAACAAATTTATCACTAGAAGCTTTACATACTGGACATACATGAACTCCTGCTTCTATAATTTCACCACATACTGTACATCTGAATTTTGACATTTTAAAACACCTTCCTTTTTTTTATTCTTGTTTTAACTTTGTATTCATTCCAGAAATATAATATCTTTTTTGGGAAGTAAAGTCAATAAAAATTTGTGAAAAAATTATCTAATTATTTGGATTACAAAATATAATTACAACTAATATTATTGGAGTTAAATTAAAATAATTTTATATTAAAAAAGAGATTTTAATTGATATATATTAGATAAAAGATAAAAAGCAATCAAATTATTTTATAAAATAGAGTTTAAAAATATAATTTGTCAATAAAAAAACTCTTTTTTTAAAGGAAAAATAGAAAAAAATATAATAAGTAATTAATATTAAAACAAAGGAGGTAGAGTATGTTGATAGAACGTATTAGAATATATTATCCCAATGGCCCAAAGGATTTTTTTGTAGGAGATCATTATGGTGATGAAAAAATTATTGAATTTTTATTTAATGAAGAGCACAACCGTATTGAGCTTTGGACAGAAGTAGACAAAAATTCAAAAAGAAAAATTAAAATACAAGGGTTTCATATAGAAGTTTTTTCAGCTCCCTTTGATAAATAAAGGGAAATATTAATAATTTAAAGTTTACAAAGGGAGTAATTAAGATTAGTTAAATGAAGTATAATATATAAAAGGAAGTCTATAAGATTATTGCATCATTCTATTATTAGGTCTTACGTCTACAACAAGCAATAAATCTAGGTAAGTAGAATACTTTTTTAGCAAAGTAGATTTTATCCTCTATTGCTATTATTATTAATGTTTAAAAAGAAAAATTTGAGAAAAAGTATAAATTAAATAATGAGAAGGATTTAAAAATGAAATTTCTTAATATTTTAACTGCTTATATTGTGTATTTACTTTAATTTTATTATATAATAAATACTTTAGTGTAGGAGATTGCTTGAAGGAGGGAATATATGAGGATAAAGGATAAAATAATTTCACTAATAATCTTAGTGGGAATTATTCCAAGTATATTAATAGGAGTATTACTTTATAATGTAGGGCTCCGTCTTAATATTAAAGAGACAAAAGCTAATGAGATAAATATGATTAATCTTGGGAAGGAATCTTTAGAGACAAATTTAGCAAAATTAAGTCAAATTTTATCTCAAATTAGCTATCTTTATGAAAATGGGCAAAATGTAGAAAAAATACTTGAGTCATTTGGAACAACAAATGATTTAGTCTTGGCAGTTTATATTGGTACAGAAGAAAAGGAATTTTTTGTATATCCAGACTTAGCTTTACCAGATGAATATGACCCAACTAGTAGACCTTGGTACAAAGGTGCACAATCATTAAATAGTGATGATTTCATTACAGAACCATATAGAGATGCTGGTACAAGTGAATATGTAGTAACTATAGCAAAAAATTTAAAGGGATATAAAAAAGGAGTTGTAGGAATTGATATAAATTTTAGTAAACTAGCATCTATTATAGGAACTATCGATTTAGGTAAAGGAAGTGCTTTGTATTTGATAGATGATAAAGGTTTAATTTTGTCCCATCCAAATAACAACTTGATAGGTAAAAAACTTGAAGACTACGAAAATCAAAATACTATAGATAAGATTATAGATTCAAAAGAAAAAAAAGGTGTAGAATATAAAACCTCTGAAGATGTAAAATTAGTAGTAGCAGATTTTATAGAAGGAACAAATTTAATGTTAGTTGGAGAAGCTTCATTAAAAACAATGAAAAGTAAATATGCAATAATGAGAAATATTACAATGGTTACATTATCAATTACAATATTATTATCTATAATAGTTTTATTGTATGCAAACAAAAAGATTCTAAAGCCACTTGAAAATTTTATTGAACAATTCAAAAAAGGAACTAATGGGAATTTGAAAGTAAGGGCAAAACTAGATACTGGTGATGAACTTAGTCTTTTAGCTAATGAATTTAACAAATTTATGGAAAAATTAGAAATCATAATTAATGATATAAAAGGACTCGCAATAAAAGTAAGTATAGATAATGATAAGTTATCTATAGCAATGACGGAAGTTGCAAATGGTAACACAGTTACAGGTAAAAATGGGGTAGTACAACTTGACAATAGAATAGTTGAAATTCTTGATAGGGTAAGAAATCAAACAGCAAGTACTGAAGAAAGTCTTGCAGCTGCAGAAGAGATAACTGCAAATGGTTCTAGTATTATATTTAATATGGAAAAAACAGTAGTAGATCTTAATAGTACTCTTTCTATTGCAAAAGATAGTTATAGTAATATTCAAAAAATGAGTGAAAGTATAGAAGGTATTGCAATAGAAAGTAAGCTTACAAATAATGAAGTAGACAAGTTATATGATTTATCATTAAATATCAATGCTATAGTAACATCTATAGAAAATATAGCAGAGCAAACTAATCTATTAGCACTTAATGCTGCTATTGAATCAGCAAGAGCTGGGGAAGCTGGAAGAGGTTTTGCTGTGGTTGCTGAAGAAATAAGAAAGTTAGCAGAAGAAACAAATAAAGAGACTGGAAAAATTGGTAATATGGTTAAATCTATTCAAAATAGCGTAAATGGAGTAAAGGAAAAAGGTCAAAATATGCTTAGTAAAGTAGAAGAGAGTAGTAAATTAAGTGACATATCCAGAGATAATATGAATAAAATAATGAATTTGACAAGTAAAAATAATGAAGATGTAAGAACTTTATCTACAGCTGTTACAGAGCAAACAAGTGCATCAAATGAAATAACTGAAGCAGTCAGTTTTATTGCAAATAACTCTACTGAAATAGAAGGTTTATGTCTTGATACTACTGAAATATCTAAGTTTATCAAAGAAACTATGGTAGAAAATGTTGAATTTACAGATGAACTTAAAGCACTAGGTGAAAAGTTAAAAGAAGATTTGGAATTTTTTAAATAGAATTAAAAGATAAAACTATAAACTTTATAAAAAATTTAGATTAAGTTAGCAAAAGTAATGATACTTTTTCAAAAACTACTTGTTTGTCTTCAACCTAAAAGGATTATTTAATAAAATATTAAATAATCCTTTCTTCTTTACTTATAGCTTTAGAAGGAAGTTTTACATAGATTTTATTAGATTTTAAAGAAGAAATCTAAAATTTTAAAAGTAATTAGAAAAAATATATATTAGTAAAATAAATTATATAAAATTTTTTCTATACCTTCATTCCCATTAATATACTATCAAAAAATTTCTCTTTTATACAGTAACTAGCAACTCTTCTACCCTCATGAACAAATCCTAATTTTTTATATAGCTTTATAGCTTCTTCATTATTCTCATATACATCAAGATTTAGCTTTTTCAAAATGTCATTTTCTTTAGACCATAGTATAAGAGTTTCAAGCAAATTTTTTCCAACTCCATTTCTCCAATGTTTTTTAGCTACACTTAAACCAAAATTACCTACATATTGATTTCTAATTCTATTACCACCCATTACTCCAATTGTTCCAATAATTTCATCATCTAATTGGGCTAAAAAAAATACTGAATTTTCACTATTTTTAAATTTTTTAATATAATTTATTTCATCATCAATAGAGATTCTAAGTTCTCCTTGTCCATAAGTTAGAAAATCTGATTCACCAACTACTTGATTCTTATATTTCAATATATTTTCTGCATCTTCTACTTCTATTTGACGTATTGTATATATCTTTCCATTTCTCAATTTATACATATACCCTTGTATGATGTGTTTATATAGAAACATCATACCCTCCTCTCTTAATTTTTTCTACTCATTTAATTTCTAAAAAGAATAAATTATTAATTTTTAATTCAATTTATTTTGTATAGACTTCTTTAATTAGTAGATTTAGGTAGTCTAGAAAAATCCTTCGAACTCTTTTATTTAATTTTTTCATTTATTTAATCATTTTCTTCCATTAATTATATTAATAAATATGATATTATATTTTCTTCTTAAAATAAAGGGAAAATGTCACTTTTATATCCCTAGTAACGAAACTTTGAACTATTAAAATAAAAAGAACCCAAAAAGGATTCTTTAAAAATTTTAGATAAAATAAATTTATTTTTTAGATTTTTGAATAAATCTAGTATTTATAACTTCCCATATACTCATACTCTCTAAATATTTTATCTTCTTCTACCCATTTACCTTTTAAATTTAGACATTCTCCTCCAAATTCTATATGTGCCTTTGCAATTCCCATATCTATATAAAAAATTACTAAGTTATCTTTATATGAACTTTTATCACCAAAAAGATGATAAATCCCCTCTTCTTTAATAACCCTCCATGGTTGCCTATTAACAGCAGATGGAGCCATTCTAAGCATATTTAATAATTCCTCTTCTTCTCTTAAACCTACTAAGTTTTCATCAAAAAAGATTTTATTAAAATCTTTCCTATTTTTAGAATTTATTAACAAAGCTATTCCTTTTTCTATTAATCTTTTTTTACCCTTATCATAGCCTAAAGGAGATACAATTAAAATATCATCAAATTTATCATCAACGTATTTTCCAAAGGTACTTTTATTAAATGTTCCTGCCATCCAGCAGGTTCCTAAGCCTAATTTGGTCATCTCTATTATTACACTTTCAAAGTTTTTTCCAAATTCAATTAGTTTTTCTTTATCTTTTTTAATACTTTTATTTACCAAAACTAAAATATAGTATTTTGCATCCTTTATTACCCCATAAGTTCCAAATCCTTTAAAAAAACCCTTTTCTTCTTTTACAAAGACTAATTTATATTCTTCTGAACTGAATTTATCAAGTATATTTATTATATTTTTAATTTTTTCTTCTTCAATTTCCCTATTATCATAATTTCTTATTGATTTTCTTTTATATATAGATTCTTTTAAACTTAACATATTTTTTCCTCTCTTATAAAATTATATTTCTTCTAAGTTAATTTAATCTTTTATCCTTCATATTAAAACAACTTATAAGAAGCTTAAATATTATTAAAATATCAATTACCATGCTAATTCTTCCTTGTTTCTATATCCATGATGTCCAGTAAAAATAACTTCATAGTTTGTATATTCTCTTATTTTAGGATAATTCCTTTTGTTTTCTTCTGTATTCATATTAAACAACTTAGTAAAATACTTTACTTTATTTCCGTCTAAACTAAGTATATCCCCTGTAAAAAGATATTTATCATTAACAATATATGCTGTAGACCCTGGAGTGTGTCCTGATATAGTTATTGGATAAAAATTAAGTCCATCTATTTCTATAGTATTTTTACTTCTAATCAACTCATATCTTCCATCAATCTTATTTTTTACTATGCCAAATAATCTTGCTTTCTCTCCAGTTACCATTATTTCTTCATCTTG